>JBAUIG010000257.1:0-19139 GCA_049682735.1 Candidatus Macondimonas sp.
GGGAAGAAACCGAGGTAGAACAGCAGGGCTTTCTGATCACTGATGGTGATGAGAAACCCGGTCATGAAACAGTTCATCAGGGATGGCCGCGTCGGGGCAACCTGCTTCATTTTCTTTCTTCTTGATCTCCAGAGGGAGATGCCGAGCCAGATCAGGTAGAGTCCGCCCGCATATTTCAAAAGAAAAAAAAGATCTCCGAAATTTTCAGCAAGCAGCGCCAGACCGAATATCGCGAAAAGAATGAAAGCCAAGTCGCCCATGACAATGCCGAGTGCCGTAACCGCGCCTGGCACGAATCCGCCACTCGCGGCATTTGCTGTGACAGCGAAAACACTCATGCTGGGCGTTAGCGCGAGCAACGCCATGGCGCCAAGCAGCGCGGCGATGGTGACGAGGTCAAGCGTGAATTCCATGGGATTATGACTTTCCTTGGAACTGCATGCAGTGCGATTGCGCCGATGGGCAGCGAGTCTCATCGGTTTGGCGCATATCTGGGAGCATGCAGCGCTTGAAGCGGGTGGCGTTGTGCTTGAAGCTGCGCTCAAGGGCCCTCCATCAAGGGCCACTCACCCAACGGGCGCAACAAATCGAGGACGGGATCGGGCCAGAAGAACAGCGCAATACTGGCCAATGCCGTGAAGCAGAGCGGCAGCAAACAGGCCCAGGGGGCTTCCGTGATTCCACTGGGGGCGCTGGTTGGCAGGGGCCGAAAAAAGGCGCGGCCCACCACGGGCATCAGATAAGCGATGTTGAGCAGGGTGCTGAGCATCAGGGCGGCGAGCAGCAGCGGCTGGTGGATCTCGGCTGTTGCGTTGGCCAGCAGCCATTTGCTCCAAGTCCCACCACCCGGTGGCAATCCGATCACACTTACTGCCGCGATGGCAAATGCGGCGAATGTGATGGGCATGCGCCGACCCAGTCCATCGAATTCACTCACCCGACTCTTATGGGTGGCGACCAGGATGGCGCCGGCGCAGAAAAACAGGGTGATCTTACCGAAGGCGTGCATGACGATGTGCAGCCCGCCCCCCATGAAGCCCGTGGCAGTGGCTGTGGCGGCGCCCAGCACGATGTAAGCCAATTGGCTGACGGTGGAATAGGCCAGTCGGGCCTTGAGATTGTCCTGGTTCAGCGCGATAAGCGAGGCCATGATGAGCGTGAAGCCCGCCACATAAGCCAGCCACAAACTGGCACCGGTCTGCTGCAGGAAATCCAGGCCGAAAATGTAGTAGGTGACCTTGAGTACCGTGAACACACCGGCCTTGACTACGGCAACCGCATGCAGCAGTGCGCTCACCGGTGTAGGCGCCACCATGGCGCCTGGCAGCCAGCGGTGAAACGGCATCAGTGCCGCCTTGCCGATGCCGAACAGGAACAGGGCGTATAGCAGAGGCGCGGCCGCGGGGTGTAGCCGGCCCGCCAGGATGCCGCCCGATTTGAATTCCAGCGTGCCTGCCACCAGGGCGGTCCAGATCAGGGCGGGAAGCAAAAAACCGATCGAGGTGCCCATCAGCAGGAACAGGTAGGTCCGGGCGCCGCGCCGGGCCGCTTCGGTACCGGCGTGGGCCACCAGGGGATAGGTGGACAGTGTCAGCAGTTCGTAAAAAATGAACAGCGTGAAGAGATTGTCAGCAAAGGCGATGCCCATGGCGCTGGCCAGCGCCAGAGGGAAGCAGGCAAAAAAACGCGTCTGATGGGGCGCGTGATGGTTGCGCATGTAGCCGATGGCATATAGCGCCGTCGGAATCCACAGCGTGGCGGCCACCAGAGCGAACAGCACGCCCAGGGGCTCGGCCGAAAAAGCCAGGGTCATACCGGGCAGGACTTCCAGCAGATGCAGCGCGGGGCGAGCGCCGGCCTGCACCGCTGGCAATACCTGAAGCACGGCGCCCAGCAATCCCGTCGCCGTCAGCAGTGTCACCGCCTCTCGCAGATTCGGCCAGCGCCCGGTTAATGCAATCAGCAGCGAGGCGACAGGCGGGGCAAAGATGGCCAGCATCATGGCCAGTTCCGGAGTCACGGTGCGCCCTCCAGCAAGGCCCGCATTGCCTGTCCGGCAAGTCCCACAGTGAGGCGGCTATCGATGCCGAAATACAGGTTGGCCGCCACCAGCGTCCAGGTCGGCGCCAGCATGGACCATGGGGCATCCCGCACTGCCTCGCGGTCGGTTGGGACCGGCCGCAAGTAGAGCTGTTCCACCACACGCCAGACATAGCCCAGAGCCAGCAGCGATCCCACCACGATGATCAAGGCCAACAGCCACTGGTCCTGCTCCAGGGTGGCGCGCAGCAAATACCACTTGCTGATGAATCCCGCAGTGAGCGGCACGCCGATCAGGCTGAGGCCGGATACGACAAAGGCGGCTGCGGTGAGCGGCATCTGACGGGCGGCGCCGGCGAGCGCCGGCAGGCTGACCGAGCCCAGTCGGTAATACAGACAACCCAGTGCCATGAACAGGGCGCCCTTGGCCAGGGCATGGTTGAACAGATGCAAGAGGCCGGCGGTGAGGCCTAGTGGGCTGAGCAGGGCAATGCCGAGCACGATGTAACCGATCTGCGCCACGCTTGAATAAGCGAAGCTGCGTTTGGCATTACTCTGGAACAGCGCCCAAGCCGAGGCGAGGATGACGCCCAGACCGGCCAGGAAGGGAAAGACGCGCTCAAGTGTCAGGTTCGAGAACACTTGATGCAACCCGAAGATATCGAAGGTGAAGCGCAGCATCACATACACCGCGACCTTGGTCGCGGTGGCGGCCAGGAAAACAGTCACTACCGAGGGCGCGTAGGTGTAGGCGTTGGGGAGCCACAGGTGCAGCGGGAACAGGGCCAGTTTCAGGGAGATGCCAACAATGAAGAAGGCAAAGGCCGTCTGCACGGCACGCTGATTTTCCGCCAGGGGCAAGCGCGCCGCGAGATCCGCCATGTTGAGAGTGCCGGTGGCGGCATACATGAAGCCGATCCCGATCAGGATGAAGGTCCCTCCCAGGGTGCCCATGATCAGGTATTGGAACGCCGCTGTGAGCGCCCTGCGATCCTGGCCCATGGCGACCAGCGCGTAGGTAGACAGGCTGGAGATTTCCAGGAACACGAACACATTGAAGGCATCACCGGTGGCCGCCATGCCCATCAGGCCGGTCATGCACAGCAGCAGGGCGGCATAGAACAGCGCGGCGTGATCGGCGCCAATTTCCCGCAGCACGCTCATCCGGGCATAGGGCAGCAGTACGGCGGCGATGGCGCTTACCAAGAGCAGTACGGCGCCATTCATGGCGTCGATGCGATAGACGATACCCAGCGGCGCGGCCCAGCCACCCATCGTGTAGGTGATTGGCCCCAGCATTGTCACCCGATCCAACAGCAGCACTGCGTTGACCAGCACAGCCCATGTCGTGGCAAGGGTGATCCACCAGGCCAGGACTTCCCGACGCAGCAGCACGCACACGGGCGCGGCGGCGAGGGGCAGGACCACTTGCAGGACCGGGAAATGGGTAGCGATCACAGGCTGTTGTCCTGGCGATGAATCTCGTCTTCCTCGATGGTGCCGTAGGCGCCATGGATGCGGATAACGAGGGCTGCCGCCAGGGCCGTGGTGGCGATGCCGACCACGATGGCGGTCAGGATCAGCACATGCGGCAAGGGATTGCTGTAGGTCGAGAATCCCTCGGCGATAATGGGGGCGGTGCCGCCGCGAATCTTGCCCATGCTGATGTACAGGAGAAAGACCGAGGTCTGGAAAATGTTCAGGCCGATGATCTTGAGCACCAGGTTGCCGTGGGCGATGACCATGTAGAAGCCGATCATCATCAGCACAATCACGATCCAGTAGGGAAAAAGGCCCGGCAACGTCATGGGGATTCCCGGGCGAATGCCGAAAAGATCTGGATCATGACGCCCGCCACGGTAATTCCAACGCCCAGCTCTACCAGCAGGATGCCCAGGTGTTGTCCATGATGGGGATCGTGCGCCAGCACGTTGTAGTCGAGGAAATTCCCGCCCATGGCAATGCCCGTGAAACCCACGCCGGCATAGATCAGCACCCCCAGGGTCATCATGACCTCGGACACGGGGGAGGGGATCAGGGTTTCCGCTGCCGCAAGCCCTTCCACCAGGGCGTAGAGGATGAATCCTACGGCGAACAGCACGCCGGCCTGGAAGCCACCACCGGGACCGAAATCGCCATGGAATTGCACGTAGAGTGCGAACAACCAGATGGCGGGTGCCAGCAACCGCGCGGTAACCCGCAGAATGACCTGATCGTCCATCAGGAGCGTTCCTTACCCTGGCGGCGGCCCCGTAGCAGGGCCAGCACGCCGACGGCCGCGGTCAGCACCACGGTGGCTTCCCCCAAGGTGTCGTAACCCCGATAGCTGGCCAGCACGGCGGTGACCACATTCGGCACGCCTGTGGTATTCGGCCCATCGCGCAGGTAATCCGGCCCCACGTGCTGGTGGACGGGGGTCTGTGGATCGCCATAGGCGGGCATGTCCAAGGTGCCGTAGAACAGCGTCGCACCCGTCACCATCACCACAATCAAGGGGATGAACGGCGTGTGGGTGGGCCTGTTGGTCATGCGGCTGGTGCGGTGCAAGGTGGCGAGCAGCAGAACGGTGGAGATGCCCGCGCCCACAGCCGCCTCCGTGAAGGCCACGTCTACCGCGTCCATGAGCACGAACACCCCGGCTGAGAGCAGGCTGTAAAGCCCCGCCAGCATGACCGCGGTCACGCCATCGCGCAGGCGCAGGATGGCGAGCGCGGTCAAGCCGAGGAAGCTCAGCACGGCAAGCAGGATCACGGTTTCCATGAGGGGTCCTTGCGCAAGTGCCGGTGCAGCGCGCCGTCATGCAGCGCAGCACGTGTCAGGGCATGGCTGGAGACGGGGTTGGTCAGCGCCAGAAAAACCAGGATCAGGGCCAGCTTGACAGTGACCAGCCAGCCACCGCCCAGCGCCATCAGCCCCAGCAGGGTGACGAAACTGCCCAGAGTTTCGCAGACGCCTGCCGCATGGATGCGGGTGTAGAAATCCGGGAAGCGCAGCACACCCATGGCGCCAACGATCAGAAAAAACCCGCCAATCGCCAGCAGCAGGGTGGACAGCAGCGGCAGCAGGGCGTCGCTCATGACTAGCTTTCCTCATTACCGACAGGCGGCGCCACCGGTGCGCTGAAATCGCGCCGCTGGATGAATCGCAACACCGCGATGGTGCCAATGAAATTGATCAGGGCGTAGGCAATCGCGATGTCCAGCCATTCCGGCCGCCCCATCAGGAATCCCAGCACCGCGATCAGCAGCACGGTCTTGGTGCCGAACAGATTCACGGCCAGGATGCGGTCATACAGGGTCGGCCCACGCAGGGCGCGAATCAGGCTCATCAGCATTGTGACCAGCAAGGCCAGGCCGATTCCGGCGATGCCCCAATTCGTCATGCTTGGCTTTCCAATGCGGTCACGCGGCGATCCATGTCGCCGGTTAAGAGGGATTCGGCACCCTCGCGCATCAGGGCATGGATCAGGATGTCGTTGGCGCCCACCACCATCGACACCGTGCCGGGGGTGAGGGTAATGGAATTGGCATAGAGCGTCCGTCCCAAAGCCGTGCGCTGGCTGGCGGGAACACGCAGGGCGGTGGGGGTGAGCGCCAGACGGGGCCGCAGGATCTCGCGGGTCACCTGCAGGTTGGACAGTACGATTTCTCTGGACAGCCATGCCAGGTAGCCGATGACCGGCAGGCCCATGTGGCGCAAGCCGACAGGACCTTCGGCGCCGTCCATCTGCTGCGCAAGGAACCCGACCAGGAGCACGGAAAAAATGCCAAAACCGACAAGCAGCGGTTCCGTATGACCGGAAAGCAGACCCCACAGCATGGCCAGCAGGATGAGTCGGATCAATCCTTTTCCCACGTGTTATCGCTCTCCGGCTGAATGCGCCCATTGGATAGGGCTTGGCTGTTCCAAGCTACCCAATGGGGGATTGACGGTCAACCCGAATCAACGCCATGTGTGCTGTGGCGCCGTGCTTGATTGCCTGCGGGCGGGTTTCCGCCCTCTGCTGTTGACGAGAAGCTGAGCGAGTGGTTTGCGCTACATCCAAGCCTGCTTTTGTAGTGCGCATTAGTTACACCCCCTGATCAATAATGGCCTGCAAATTGGTGGGTCTCATGGACCTGATCTCCACAACAAATGCGACGTCGAAATGGTACAAGGCTTGATCTCATGATTGTTCGTGAAGGTTGTGGAGGTATGCCCGGGTATGATCTATCCCGCAATCCGTTGAGGTCGGATTGCCGCAGGGGATAACGATCGGCGACAATGGCGGGCTTTCGGGCTTTGTCGGTATGAACAGCGGCCAATTGCTTGGCTGGGCCACACCCAGATGATTTAACGGGGGAATGATGCCACGTCGAAAACTTGCCAACGCCATTCGGGCGCTGGCCATGGATGCGGTGCAGGAGGCCAAATCTGGCCATCCAGGCGCCCCGATGGGCATGGCGGACATTGCCGAGGTGCTCTGGAACGATTTCCTGCGTCATGATCCGGCCGATCCACAGTGGCCCGACCGCGACCGTTTCGTGCTCTCAAACGGCCACGGCTCCATGCTGCTCTATGCCTTGCTGCATCTGTCCGGCTACGACCTGACCCGCGACGATCTGCGCCAGTTTCGCCAGATGCATGCCAAGACGCCGGGTCATCCCGAATACGGTATGACGCCGGGCGTGGAAACCACCACGGGGCCCTTGGGTCAGGGACTCGCCAATGCGGTGGGCATGGCCTTGGCAGAACGGGTTCTGGCCGCCCAGTTCAATCGCGATGATTTCCCAGTGGTGGACCACGCCACTTACGCCTTCGTCGGTGACGGCTGTCTCATGGAAGGCATTTCCCATGAAGTCTGTTCCCTGGCCGGAACCTGGCAGCTCGGCAAGCTCATTGTCTTTTATGATGACAACGGCATCTCGATCGACGGCCGGGTGGAAGGCTGGTTCACCGACGACACACCAGCCCGCTTCGAGGCCTATGGCTGGCAGGTGGTGCGCAACGTGGACGGCCACGATGCCGACGCCGTGCGCGAGGCAATCCTGGTGGCCCGGGCAGAAACGCGCCGGCCGACCCTGATCTGTTGCAAGACGGTGATTGGTTTCGGCGCGCCAAACAAACAAGGCACCGAATCAGTCCATGGTGCGCCATTGGGTCCGGACGAGGTTGCCGCTGCCCGCGAGCGACTGGGTTGGCCGTACGCGCCCTTCGAGATTCCCGACGAACTTGGAGCGGGCTGGGATGCGCGCGCCCGCGGAGGCAAGCTTTCCGGTCGTTGGCGCGCCCTGTTCGAGCGTTATCGACACGCCCATCCCGAACTGGCGCGCGAATACGAGCGGCGCGTGGCCGGTGATCTGCCTGCCGATTGGTCGGATCGTTGTGAAGCTGCGCTGGCGGAGGTTGTTGACCAGGGAGCGAGCCTGGCAACGCGGCAGGCTTCCCAGAAAGCGCTGGCACGTCTGGGCCCCTGCTTGCCCGAACTGATCGGCGGATCGGCGGACCTGACCCATTCCAATCTGACCCACTGGTCCGGTTCGATCGCGTTCAGCGCCGAGCAGCCGGCTGGAAATACGCTGTCCTATGGGGTGCGTGAGTTCGGCATGGCGGCGATCAACAATGGTATGGCGCTGCATGGGGGCTTCATTCCCTTTGGCGCCACCTTCCTGGTGTTCTCCGACTACGCCCGCAATGCCTTGCGCATGGCGGCGCTGATGCGTCAGCGCAATATCTTCGTGTTCACCCACGATTCCATTGGCCTCGGCGAGGATGGACCCACCCATCAGCCGGTCGAGCACCTGGCCAGCTTGCGCCTGATCCCAAACCTCCGGGTCTGGCGCCCCTGCGATGCGGTGGAATCCCAGGTGGCCTGGCAGCAGGCCATTGAATACCGGCAGGGCCCCTCGGCGCTGGTGTTTTCGCGCCAGAGCTGTCCGCACCAGGCGCGTGATGCCTCGCAGATCACCGCCATTCGCCGTGGGGGCTACATCCTGCGCGATACACCCGGCACGCCCGATGCGTTGCTCCTCGCAACCGGCTCTGAAATCGGTCTGGTGATGGATGCCGCCGAGCGGCTTGCCGCATCCGGGGTGGCGGTGCGCGTTGTGTCCATGCCCTGTGCAGAGGCATTCGAGGCGCAGGACGCCGATTACCGTGAGTACGTATTGCCCGCGGCAGTGACCCGCCGGGTCGCCGTGGAGGCCGCCCACCCCTTGTACTGGAAGGCCTATGTCGGGCTGCAGGGCCGGGTGGTCGGGCTGGATCGCTTTGGAGAGTCGGCCCCTGCAGATACACTCATGACTTATTTCGGCTTTACAGTCGACAATGTGGTGGCAACGGTACAGGACTTACTCTGAGCCCGGACCTTGGGGTCGGGCCTAACCCGCAGGAGTGACGCGCATGGCTATCAAAGTGGCAATCAATGGATATGGGCGTATCGGCCGCAACGTGTTGCGGGCGCTGTATGAATCCGGCCGGACCGGCGAGATTCAGATCGTGGCCATCAACGATCTGGGCGATGCCAATACCAATGCCCATCTGACCCGCTACGACACGACCCACGGCAAGTTCCCCGGTACCGTAGCGGTGGAAGGCGAGTTCATGATCGTCAATGGCGACAAGATCCGCGTGCTGGCGAACCGCAACCCAGCTGAGCTGCCCTGGGGCGAGCTGGGGGTGGACGTGGTGATGGAGTGCACCGGCTTTTTCACCACCAAGGAAAAGGCCTCGGCCCACCTCAAGGGCGGTGCCAAGAAGGTGATCATCTCCGCACCCGGCGGCAAGGACGTCGATGCCACCATCGTCTATGGCGTGAACCACAAGGTGCTCAAGGCCGGCGACACGGTCATCAGCAACGCCAGTTGCACCACCAACTGCCTGGCACCGCTGGTCAAGCCGCTGCACGAGAAGCTGGGGTTGCTGGAAGGCTTGATGAACACCATCCATGCCTATACCAACGATCAAGTGTTGACCGATGTTTATCACGAAGACCTGCGGCGTGCCCGCAGCGCCACCCACTCCATGATCCCCACCAAGACCGGTGCCGCTGCTGCGGTGGGTCTGGTGTTGCCGGAACTGAATGGCAAGCTGGACGGGTTCGCCATTCGCGTGCCCACCATCAACGTCTCCATGGTCGATCTGACCTTCACTGCGGGTCGGGCCACCACGGTGGACGAAGTCAACCAGATCCTGAAAGACGCCGCGGCCGGCGAGCTGAAAGGCATCCTGTACGTGAACGAAGACCCCCTGGTCTCCGTGGACTTCAACCACAATCCCGCTTCATCCACTGCCGATCTGACCTTGACCAAGGTGATCGACGGCCGGCTGGTGAAGGTCTGCTCGTGGTATGACAACGAGTGGGGCTTCTCCAACCGCATGCTGGATACCGCCTTGGCGCTGATGAAGGCGCAATGATCAGAGCCGCCGGAGCGGGCAGGGTCTCCTGTCCTGACCGGCGGTTTATCCCGACCGCACTGCGGAGGCCATCATGGCGATCCTCAAGATGACTGATCTGGATTTGCGTGGAAAGCGCATGTTGATTCGTGAAGATCTGAATGTTCCGGTGAAGGATGGCCGGGTCACCAGCGATGCCCGCATCAAGGCCAGCCTGCCGACGTTGCGGGCGGCGCTGGATGCCGGCGCTGCGGTGATGGTGATGTCGCATTTGGGTCGCCCCAAGGAAGGGCAGTTTGATCCTGAGGCGTCCCTGGCGCCGGTGGCAGCCGCGTTGGCCCAGGAGCTGGGCACAGAGGTGCCGCTGATGCGCGATTGGCTGGATGGCGTGGAGGTCGCGCCGGGGCAATTGGTGCTGCTGGAAAACGTGCGCTTCAACCTTGGCGAGAAAAAGGACGACGAGGCGCTGGCGCGCAAGCTGGCGGCCTTGTGCGATGTGTATGTGATGGATGCCTTCGGCACCGCCCATCGGGCCGAAGCATCCACCCACGGCGTGGCCCGTTTCGCACCGGTAGCCTGCGCGGGACCCTTGCTGGTGCGCGAATTGGACGCTCTGCGAAAAGCCGTGGCCCATCCTGCTCATCCCTTGGTGGCGATTGTCGCCGGCTCCAAGGTATCCACCAAGCTGACGATTCTGGACGCTTTGATCAACAAGGTGGATCTGCTGATTCCCGGCGGTGGGATCGCCAACACCTTTCTTGCTGCGGCGGGGTTTGCAGTCGGGAAATCGCTGCATGAACCCGATCTCGTCCCCGAAGCCCGCCGATTGATGGCGGATGCCCGTCGTCGCGGGGCTGAAATACCGCTGCCCGTGGATGTGGTGGTGGCCGAGACATTTTCCGAAGATGCCAAAGGCATCGTCAAGGCGGTGGACGCGGTTGGGGATACCGAGATGATCCTGGATATCGGACCCGAAACGGCACGGCAATATGCGGCGTTGCTCAAGCAAGCCGGCACCATCGTCTGGAATGGTCCCGTCGGGGTCTTCGAGTTCCCAGAGTTTCGCGAGGGAACTCGGGTGCTGGCCGAGGCCATTGCCGAGAGTCCTGCGTTTTCCATTGCGGGGGGCGGTGATACTTTGGCGGCCATCGATCTGTTCGGTGTGGCCGATCGGATTTCCTATATTTCGACAGGTGGCGGCGCTTTCCTGGAGTTCCTGGAAGGCAAGACCCTGCCAGCGGTGGCCGCGCTGGAGGCGCGTGCTTCAGCCTGAGCTTGCCGGGACTTTGAAAACCACTTCAAGAAGCGCCATGAGACGGATCCGTGCGCCGCATCGAATCACGATGCGCTATGGATCATCACCTTGCCCCTCACGCCTTTGGTTTGAATCATTTACTACCTGAGATGATGCCTCTCTCTGTGGCCGCGGAGGTAGGCGGGTGGACATGCTCTCAAGAACAGAAGCTGGCTGACCGGCTTCAACGATGGCCTTGTTGGAATAGCCGGGCAAGTGGCGTCATTGCCAGTGCCCCTTCCAATACCCGCCCACCGGCCTGCTGGCCCATATCAATGTGAGTCTGCCGAGCAACTGCGAGGGCGATATCAAGGGTACGTGGGAATATCTTGATCTTCGTAAAAGCGCATCGATCCACCTTGGCTTGATTCAGTAAATCACGCACGAAATCCGGACCGGACTACGGTGTAGACGACGTGGAAGGACTGGAGCTTCGAAGCACCGCGCCCAGGAACCGAGCGAAGAGCGTGGTGAGCATATCCATTTGTGCAGTCAGTGAGTGATCGTCGTCGAGGACGATCAATTCGGCGTGATGCTCCCGGGCAAAGCGGATGCCCACTTCCACTGGAATCACCGCATCGCGCCAGCCATGTACCACGACGCAATGAGGCACCCGTACCGGCCCTGGAAGCTCGTAGCCCCCGAAGTACAGTGCTGGCGCCATGAGAAACAACCCGCTGACCTGCAGTTGGCTGGCGGCCGCCGCACTGACGTATCCGCCCATGCTGCTGCCCACCAGCACCAGACGACCGGAAGGGCGCGGACAGCTTTCCAATAGCTGGGCCAAGCGCACCTTGGGATCGATGGTATAGGAGTAGTCGGGGCTGAGGATCGCATACCCCTCCTTGCGGGCCACTTCGGCCAGGGCGGTGATTTTGGTGCCCCAAGGACCGCTGTCCCGGCCGTGGGCAAAAACCACCAGATGATGATCTGCTGCCATTGCTGCTGCCTTCTGTCTGATTCACCCGCTTAGCATAACCGGCAAGAAAGGGGAGGGCGGCATCATGACGCATATCAATGATGTCAGTTATGGCTTACAATTAAACGGTCGGTATAGCTATTAGCTGACATGAATCTAAGATATTGAACCCTTGTTAAATAGCAAGGTCCAAATTTAAGAGAAAACGCGCGACGGGATGCGGCGGGGATGTCCCTCTGATCGGATCCATGCCGGTTGTTCCTGAGGAGGAATAAGTTTTATGAACACAATCAAGGCGGTCTGGAAATACGGTCGATTTTTCCTATTTCCCGCCATGTCCCTCATTGCCATCGGCCTGTTTTTCATAGGCGGCAATGTGATCACAGCATTTGGCGTGCTCATGGGAGCATTCATTCTGCTGGGGGATCTGTTCTTCGGCAAGGATGAGGGCGTCTATACCTATGAGCAGTCCTGGATCTTTTATCCCCTGCAGTATGCTTCGCAGGTGGTGTGCATCCTGACGGTGATGATGTTCGCCTGGCTGCTGGGCTTTTATGTCACGGGCAACGATCCCTTCGGTTTCGGCGGCTTTGTGCAGTCCCTGACGGGTTACGATCTGATGGCCGCCAATGCCGATAACACGGCGGTGGTGCTGCTGGCGGCGCTGGGTCTTGCCGGGGTCGCGGCGACAAATGCCTCGATCATCGTCGGTCATGAACTGACCCATCGCACCGAAAACCCGGTGGCCGTGTTCATGGGCCGGCTGGGGGAGGCCTTCGGGATGTTCACGCTGTTCTCGATCCGCCATCCCTATGGGCATCACAACCTGGTGTGCACGCCCGCCGATCCGGCCACCAGCATCCGCGGCGAGAACTACTACCACTTCGTGGTGCGCTCCACCCTGGGTCAGTACAAGATGACCTGGGATCTGGAAAAAGAACGCCTGAACCGCATGGGACAAAACCATGTGAGTCTCAAGAACCGGGCGATTCGTGGCTGGCTGATGGAGGCGGCAGTGGCGTTGTTGTTCTTTGCCGCGGCCGGTTTCGTGGGTGTGCTGGCCTATCTGGCCATCGGCTTTATTACCCGCAATGCACTGGAGCTTGCCAACTACATGGAACACCATGGATTGGTGCGGGTACCCACCGAGCCGATGCAGGTGCGTCATGCCTGGAACTGCAATAACCGCATGTCCAACTGGTTCCTGTGTGCCGTTAACCGCCATGCGCATCACCACGCCGATGCCAGCGTGGAGTTCTGGAACCTGAAGCCGCTGGTTCATGAGGCGCCCCACGCGCCGGCGGGCTATACCACGACCTTTTTCTACGCCCTGATCCCGCCGCTTTGGTACAAGAAGATCAGCCCATTGCTGTTGGAGTGGGATCGCAACATGGCCACCGAAGCGGAGCGTCGTCTGGCCGCCGAGCAGAACGTCAAGAGTGGCGTGTCCTATCTGGAAAACGAGACCTACGGCTACAGCCGGGAAGAACTGCTGCGTGGAAGTCAGCCGCCGCCCGATTGCAGCCTGCTTCCGGCCTGAGTTGAGGCTGGCCAGCAGCGCCGGCAGTAAGCGAAAAAAAACGGCACACCCGAGCCATACGGGTGTGCCGATCCCGTGAGTGCACCGAGAAAAAGGGTCGTGATCCGCCCTGGTTACCGGCTGAGGAACGCCACCGCCCGTTTCATGTAGTCGTAGGCCTTGGCGGGATAGGGCTTGGTGACCCATTCGCCTGGCGAGAACCAGCGACTCTGGAACTGCACCGATTTTTTGTGCGAAAACTCGGAAAATCCCCAGAAGCCATGGTAGGCCCCCGCCCCACTGTCTCCACTGCCGCCGAAGGGCATGTTGAAATTGGCCAGGTGAACCACGGTGTCGTTGACGCAGGCGCCGCCGGAAATGGTTTCAGCCATCACCTGTTTCGCCCGGGCGCGATCTTCATCGAAGTAATACAGGGCCAGCGGGCGCGGCCGATCCTTCACATAGGCCAGGGCTTCCGGCATCGAATCCACTGCCCGGATGGGCAGGATGGGGCCAAAAATCTCCTCCTGCATGACCCGCATGTCATCACTGACTTCCGTGATGACGGTCATGGGGATGATGCGCTTGCCGGCGGGAATGGTTTGCTGCGCCGGATTGATTTGCCGTACCTGGGCGCCTTTGGCGCGGGCATCGTCAATGAGAGCCTGGATGCGGTTGAAATGGCGTTCATTGACGATCCAAGTGACATCTGGATTATCGACGAGTGTGGGATAACGCTGGCTGACGGCCTGGGTCCATGCCTCAACAAAAGCCTGCTGGCGGTGCCGGGAAATCAGCACATAGTCGGGCGCGATGCATGTCTGTCCGGCATTGACGCCCTTGCCCAGCAAGATGCGGGCAGCTGCCTTGTCCAGGGGATAATCGTCGGTAATCACGCTGGGGGATTTGCCGCCCAGCTCCAGGGTGACCGGTGTCAGGTTGCGCGCTGCAGCCATCATCACGCGGCGGCCGATTTCGGTGTTGCCGGTGTACATCAGGTGATCGAAGGGCAGGGCGGAAAAATCAATGGCGGCCTGGACATCACCGGTGATCACAGCGATATAGGACTCATCGAAGATTTGCCCCAGCATGCGCTGCAGCACCTCTGCGGTACGCGGCGTCATGTCCGGCGGCTTGATCATGACGTGGTTGCCGGCACTGATCGCCCCGATCAGTGGGGAAAGTACCAGCATCACGGGATAGTTCCAGGCCCCCATGATACCGACCACACCCTTGGGCTGGTAATAGATGCGTCCACCCGGTAGGCCCGAGAAGAGCGGGGGGCGCTTGGGCTTGGCCCATCCCTTGATCTTCCCTTTGGTCAGGCGGATTTCCGCCAGCGCACCCAGCACTTCGCTGGCCAGAGTTTCATGGGGTGAGCGATGGCCGAAATCGGCCTGCACCGCCTGGACCAATTCATCGGCATGGGCGCCAATAGCGCGTGCCAAAGCTTCCAGCGCAGCCACACGCCGGCCGACATCTGGAAAACCCTGTTCGCGCAGGGCGCGTCGTTGCTTCTCCAGGATCGGAAGATACGGATTGATGCGCGTCTCGGCCTCGGCCAGGCGCGGCGGGCGAATCGAGGTGGGTTGCGGGCTACTCATGGATCGGGTCTCCTTCACATCAATTTTTTAAAGCCCAAGATGACTGTCTGTACGAATCATCGCCTAGGACATTTCTTCCCATGCCGGTGCCAGAACGACTCATCAGTAAGTCGTTAGCAGAAAATTCGGGATTTTCCAGTTGGGCCAACACCTTTGATGCGACACTTGGACGGGTGGAAGCGATAGTTGTGCGCCAAAGGCTTGTCGGCGGTGGAGATTGCCGATAGAATGCCTCTCCTTCGATACAGGCGCGTAGCTCAGCTGGTTAGAGCACCACCTTGACATGGTGGGGGTCGTTGGTTCGAGTCCAATCGCGCCTACCAGTTTCGGACCCCGCATCGTTACGGCGATGCTTTTTTCAACCAACCGCACATGTGGCCCTTCGTACCGGCCACCACTGAGACCAAGGCGGCCCATGCCCACGATCACCCTTCCCGATGGCAGCCAGCGTCACTATGACGCGCCGGTCACCCTTGCGCAGATTGCAGCGGATATCGGTCCCGGTCTCGCAAAGGCGGCGGTGGCCGGCCGAATCGATGGCCGCGAAGTCGACCTCTGCTTGACCATTGATACCAATGCCCGGGTCGAACTCATCACCGAAAAAGACCCGGCAGGGGTTGAGGTGGTGCGCCACTCCTGCGCCCATCTGCTGGGCCAGGCTGTCAAACAGCTCTATCCTGAGGCAAAGATGGCCATCGGTCCGGTGGTGGAGGATGGGTTTTACTACGACATCGACTACCCCCGCCCCTTCACCCCCGACGATCTGGCGCGCATCGAAGAGCGTATGCATGAGCTGGCCGCGCATGACTACGCGGTCATCAGACGCCCGGTACCCCGTGAAGAGGCAATGCGGGTTTTTGCGGAGCGGGGTGAATCCTACAAAGTCGAGATTCTTGAAGGGATCTCTGCCGGCGAGTACGTCGCGCTGTACATCCATGAGGAGTACATCGACATGTGCCGCGGGCCTCATGTGCCCAATATCCGTTTCCTGCGCGCCTTCAGGCTGACCAAGCTGGCCGGCGCCTACTGGCGTGGCGATGCGCGTAACCGGCAGTTACAGCGCATCTACGGCACCTGCTGGCCGGACAAAAAATCGCTGGACGCCTATCTCCAGCGTCTGGAAGAAGCTGAAAAGCGCGATCACCGCCGCATCGCCAAGGCGCTGGACCTGTTCCATATCCAGGAAGAAGCGCCGGGTATGGTGTTCTGGCACGACAAGGGCTGGCGCGTCTATACCCTGGTCCAGGACTACATTCGCGATCTGTTGCGCCGCAATGGTTACCAGGAAGTGAATACCCCTCAGATCGTCGATCGCAGCCTGTGGGAGCGCTCCGGCCATTGGGAAAAATTCCAGGATGCCATGTTCACGACGGCCTCGGAGGATCGTGAATACGCCATCAAGCCCATGAATTGCCCCTGCCATGTGCAGATCTTCAATCATGGCTTGCGCAGCTACCGCGAATTACCCTTGCGCATGGCGGAATTCGGCTCCTGCCATCGCAATGAACCCTCCGGTGCCCTGCACGGCTTGATGCGAGTGCGCCACTTCGTGCAGGACGACGCCCATATCTTCTGCACCGAGGATCAGATCCAGGATGAGGTCGCGGCCTTTATCGGCTTGGTGTTCCAGGTCTATGGCGCGTTTGGTTTCGAGGACATCACCATCGCGCTGTCCACTCGCCCCGAGTCCCGCGTGGGAAGCGATGCACAGTGGGATCGGGCCGAGCTGGCACTGGCAAATGCCTTGTCGGCCAAGGGCTTGAACTACCGGTTGCAGCCGGGCGAGGGCGCCTTCTACGGCCCCAAGATCGAGTTTGCGCTCAAGGACTGCCTGGGACGCGTCTGGCAACTTGGAACGATACAGCTTGATTTTTCCATGCCTGAACGGCTGGGCGCTGAATATGTGGCCGAGGATAATGCGCGCCGGACGCCGGTCATGCTGCATCGCGCAATCCTGGGATCGCTGGAGCGCTTCATTGGTATTTTGATTGAGCATCATGCCGGAGCGTTGCCTGTCTGGCTGGCGCCGGTGCAGGCGGTGGTCATGAATATCACCGACCGCGCCGAGGCCTATGCCACCGAAGTCGTGCAACTCCTGTCAAATCAGGGCATTCGCGCCACAGCTGACTTGAGGAATGAGAAGATCGGCTTTAAAATCCGCGAGCACACCTTACAGAAGGTTCCTTATCTGTTGGTGGTCGGGGATCGGGAAATGGAATCAAACACCGTCGCCGTACGGACCCGTGCCGGGGAAGACTTGGGGGTGATGACGCTGTCCGCATTTACCGGACACGTTCCCGCCGGCCCTGGGTCTGTGGCGTCGCATGAGGAGGACTGAGGTATAGCTGCGGAAAAATTAGCTCGGCGCAATGATGAAATTGCAGCGCCGCGGGTTCGTGTCATTGACGCGGCCGGAGAACAAATCGGGATCTTGTTTCGGCGTGAAGCGATCCAGCTTGCGCAGGACAGTGGTCTGGATCTTGTGGAGGTTTCGCCGAACGCGGAGCCCCCCGTATGCCGGATCATGGATTACGGTAAGTTCTCATTCGAAAAGAACAAATCCCAGCAGGCAGCCAAGCGCAAGCAGAAGCTGACTCAGATCAAGGAGATCAAGTTTCGTCCGGGAACGGACGACGGGGACTACCAGGTCAAGCTACGCAACCTGATCCGGTTCCTGAACGATGGCGATAAAGCCAAAATAACCCTGCGTTTTCGGGGTCGTGAAATGCAGCACCAGGAATTGGGTCGGGAATTGCTCGACCGGCTCCGCGCCGACTTGGCCGAACACGCTATTGTCGAGCAGGATCCACGGTTGGAAGGCCGTCTCATGGTGATGATGCTGGCCCCGAAAAAGAAATAACGCAGACTGCGCCATGGCGCATGACCAATCGCGGAGTGCATTATGCCCAAGCTCAAGACCAACCGTGGCGCGGCCAAGCGATTTGCCCGCACCGGTGGGGGCGGCTTCAAACGAGGCCAAGCCTACAAGAACCATATCCTCACCAAGAAGTCTCGCAAGCGTAAGCGCGACTTGCGTTCGCATGTCCAGGTGGCAGCGTCGGACGTCGGTGCGTTGAATCGTTTGTTGCCTTACAGTTGATTTGGAGAGGATGTTGAAATGCCCAGAGTAAAACGGGGTGTCACGGCCAGCGCCCGCCACCGCAAGGTACTGAACAAGGCCAAGGGTTACTACGGCGCCCGCAGCCGGATCTATCGTGTTGCCAAGCAGGCCGTCATCAAGGCTGGCCAATATGCCTACCGCGACCGGCGGGTGCGTAAGCGAGATTTCCGCGGCCTGTGGATCGTGCGGATCAATGCCGCTGCACGGGAATGCGGGCTCTCCTATAGCCGTCTGATTCATGGTCTGCATACTGCCGGCATTGAGGTCGACCGCAAGGTGCTGGCCGATCTGGCAGTCCATGACAAGCCGGGGTTTGCCAAATTGGCTGAGCAGGCCAAGGCCAATCTGGCGTCCTGACTCCGGTGGGTCCGCAGACCTGCCTGTCCAGGGGCAAGGGGGAAAGCAGCCTGGCGCTTTCCCCCTTGTCGTTTCTGATCCTCCCGATGCGATGAGGTGTCTGTGGGCGAGTTGAACGCCGTAGTGAACACTGCTCTGGCGGATGTGCGGAATGCGCGCGATTTGGCCGAGCTGGAGCAGATCCGGGTACGTCTGTTGGGGCGGAAGGGCGAACTGACGGCCCAGCTCAAGGCCTTGGGCAATCTGCCGGCCGAGGCGCGAGCGGCCGCGGGCCAGGACATCAATGCGGCCAAGGATAGTTTCCAGGCGGCTTATCGGGATCGTCGGGACGCATTGGAACAGGAAGCCCTGGCACACCGCTTGGCGGCCGAGCGGGTGGATGTCACCTTGCCTGGCGTCGGCATCGCGCGCGGGGGGCTGCATCCAATCAACCGAACGCTTGACCGCATTGAATCGCTGTTTCGGTCCATGGGTTTCAGCGTGGCCGAGGGGCCCGAGATCGAGACCGAACACTACAACTTTGAAGCACTTAACATCCCCGAACAGCATCCGGCGCGAGCCATGCACGATACGTTCTACGTGGAATCGGGTCTGTTGCTGCGCACGCACACCTCGCCTGTCCAGATCCGCGCCATGGAGTGCCAGGCGCCACCCCTGCATTTGATTGCTCCGGGACGGGTGTATCGTTGTGATTCCGACCTGACCCACACCCCGATGTTTCATCAGGTGGAAGGTTTGGTGGTGCATGAGAACGCCAGCTTCAACGAGCTTTACGGCGTGCTGCAGGATTTTCTCCGGGCATTTTTCGAGCAGTCCCTGCCGGTTCGCTTCAGACCCTCCTACTTCCCGTTCACCGAACCGTCGGCCGAGGTGGATATCCAGTGTGTCATGTGCCAAGGCGCGGGATGCCG
>JBAUIG010000258.1:0-2967 GCA_049682735.1 Candidatus Macondimonas sp.
GCGGCCCAGCGGAATCCATTCTGGCGCAGCAGGGCCAGGGTGCGCTGACACACACCCCCCTCTGCCGGCCAGACACCCACCGGATCGAAACCAAAATAGTGTCGGAACACCCGCTTGGCTTCCAGGATCTGCCACAGCGCTCGCGCCTCACCCCCCGGATAACCCGCAGCCAGCGGCAAGGACGCTTGGGGCTGAGCCTCATGGGCGGCCGTGAAATCAAGCAACAGCGGCAGGATGGGGTGGCTGTAGGGGGTGACCGACAACTCGATGCGTCCCTGTTCGGCGAGCAGGCGGTAGCGCGGAATGATGGACGCCATCAACTCGGCCAACAAAGCGATCAATATTCTGCGATCGGTCAGGCTGTAGTGGCCGCCCTTCTCGATCAGTTGCCGAGCACGGGCATCGGTGCGGCGCACGGTCTCACCCAGCCAGGCCAGGTGATACCACACCAGCAGGTCGATCAGAAATTGATCCGCGAGGTAGGTCAGTCCCGCCGGATGCTCCAGCACCCAATCCGCCAGGCGCGCCAGACGCCGGTAGGGCGTGAAGCGATCAATCACCTGCCCGCGATCGACGCGCAAGGCAGCCTGGATCAGCACCAGGCGCTGCTGGGCCTCCGCAGGCAGCACGGGACCCGCCAAGGCCTGCAACAGGGGATCGCGCAAGCCGTCCTGGCCGCTTGCAGCGGTCTGCAACTGCGTCGCGTAGTCGGCGATCTGTTCCAGCAAGGTGGGCGTGAAATTGACCACCGCCCGGGCCAGCGGCTCGGCTTCCAGGTGGGCCGCCATGTCGACATAGTCCTTGATGCCGTGCAGGTAGGTCCAGGGCGCTTCGTAGTGATGTTGGATGGGATCTTCGTAACTGGGTTGATGCATGTGCCAATACAGCACGACGGGAAGCGGCGCTTTATCGGACATAAGGCAGTTCCTGCTGCAGCATTTCCGGCGTGACCAGCACCACACCCCCCTCGGTCACATGAAAACGCCGCGCATCGTCCTCGGGGTCTTCCCCGATCACGGTGCCGGCCGGGATGTGGCAGCCGGTCTCGATCACCGCCCGGCGCACCAGGCAATCCGGCCCGATCACGGCGCGCGGCAGCACCACGGTGTCCTGCACCAGCGTGCGTTCGGCAACCAGCACATTGGAGAAAAGCAGGGAATGGCGGATGACCGCCCCGGAAACGATGCAGCCTCCGGACAGCATGGAATCAATGGCAATCCCGCGGCGTTCCTCATCGTCGAACACGAACTTGGCCGGCGGCACTTGTTCCTGATAGGTCCAGATCGGCCAGGTGTTGTCGTAGAGATCCAGTTCCGGCGTGACCCCGATCAGCTCCATGTTGGCCGCCCAATAACTGTCGATGGTACCCACATCACGCCAGTAGGCCTGCTTGCCCTGGGCATTGTCGCGGAATGGGAAGGCGAACACGCGGTGACCTTCGCGGACGCCACGGGGCAGGATGTCCTTGCCGAAATCATGATCAGATTGCGGATCCTGACCGTCTTCAACCAACATGCGCAGCAGGTAGTCGGTATCGAAGACATAGATGCCCATGGACGCCAGGGCGTGATCAGGATCGCCCGGAATGGCCGGTGGTTCGGCGGGCTTTTCAATGAAACTCTGCACCCGGCCCTCAGCGGTCACATCCATCACCCCAAAGGCCTGCGCCTCCATGCGAGGCACTTCCAGGCACGCCACGGTGACATCGGCATCCATGCTCACATGGAAACCGAGCATGGTGCCGTAGTCCATCTTGTAGACGTGATCCCCGCCCAACACCAGTACATAGCGCGGACGATGGGTTCGGATAATCTCTATATTCTGATATACCGCATCGGCCGTGCCTTTGTACCAGGCTTCCCCATGGCGTTGCTGGGCCGGAACAATTTCGATGAATTCGCCGAATTCGCCGCGCAGAAACCCCCAGCCCTGTTGCAGGTGTCGAATCAGGGAATGGGCCATGTACTGGGTCAGCACCTCAACCCGGCGAATGCCCGAATTGATGCAGTTGGACAGCGGAAAATCGATGATGCGAAACTTGCCGCCAAAAGGCACTGCCGGCTTGGCGCGATGGCTGGTAAGTTCGCCTAGGCGACTGCCCCGACCACCGGCAAGGATAAGGGCCAGCGTATCCTTGGTGACAAGGCTGATGAATCGCTGCGAGGTTTCAATGTGCATGGAATCTCCGCCGGTGGGGCACTTGAGTGGTCAATCCGAAGCTAGCTCGCAATTGCGCCGCAAGCATAGACATATTGCTATAAGACATGACAAATGCTGCTCGCGAAAGTGCCTTTTAGGTAAGTAAGCAAGGACAACGAGTCTCAAGGGTGACATGGCAGTTATCCTGTGCGCGCCTCCCACCGCCGTTTAGTGCAACTTTTGCAGGAAGCATGCCACGATATCAGCCGCTATTGCCATGCGGGCAGGGTTCAAAACATCCGCCGCGCAAGCCCCCACCATCTACTGGAGCCTGCATGTTCCCACCTTCCGCCAATACCTTGAACTGCACTATGAGTGAAGATATGCGCCTGCTTCTGGAGCTGCGCCATCACGACCCTGCTCAGATTCTCGGTCGCCATGCTCAAGACAGTCATTGCACCGTCAGGGTGCGCATCCCGAGCGCGCGTGCGGCCTGGCTGTTGCCCATGGAAGCTCCCATGCAACGCCTGGACAATACCGATCTGTTTTGCTGGGAGGGTCTGGCTCAGGATGTCCCCCCCCATCCCGCCTACCGCTGGGAGGATGAGTCCGGCACCTTACAGGAACGCACGGATGCCTATAGTTTTCCCACACTGTTGGAAGACGCCGAGCTGATGCAATTTCACCAGGGCCGGCACACCCGTGCCTGGCAGTTGCTGGGAGCGCACCTGCGTACGGTGGATGGCGTTGCCGGCACGCTGTTTGCCGTGTGGGCGCCGAATGCCGAACGGGTGAGTGTGGTGGGTGAGTTCAACCAGTGGGATGGCC
>JBAUIG010000259.1:0-2690 GCA_049682735.1 Candidatus Macondimonas sp.
TAGGGGGCGCGGTTTTTTCCACTGCGGCCAAACTGGCCTGCGCCGTGGAAGCGGAAGTCGACACGCTCATCCTCAACGCCGCCGAATGCGAGCCCCATATCCGCTGCGATGAAGCCTTGCTGAGCCACCAAGCGGAACGGATCGCCCAGGGCGCCCGCGCCTTGGCAGCCTTCCTTGGCAAGCCCCAGGTGCTCATTGGGCTCAAGGAAACGCTGGACTCCGCCCCTCTGGCGGCGGCGCTCACAGCCGTGGGCATGGATGAGGCGCGCATCGTGCGGGTCCCGGCCCACTACACCGCGGGAGCGGAGGACATCCTCATTCGCCTGCTGACGGGGCGCGAGGTGCCGCGCGGCGGTCTGCCCACGGACATTGGCTGTGTCTGTTTGAACGCGGCCACTGTCGCCGCTGCCGGTGATGCGCTGCTGCGTGGCGAACCGCTGACCTCCCGCATCGTCACCATCATCGGCCCCGGGCTGGCGCGGGCTGCCAATCTGGTGGTGCGCCTGGGGACCCCGATGGCTGACCTCATCGCCGCCTGCGGCGGCTATACCGATCAGGCCAGCCAACTCATCCTCGGCGGTCCCATGATGGGCCTGGCTCTGCCGGATGATGCCCTGCCCGTCACCAAGGCCAGTCAGGCCCTCTGGGTCGCCACCGCTGCACAACTCCAAGCGCCTCGCCCCGTCCTGCCCTGTATCCGCTGCGGGGCCTGTGCCGATGTCTGTCCGGTGCGCCTGCTGCCGCAACAGCTGCATGTTTACGCTCACAACGGAGATGCGGCAGCACTGGAAGCTCATGCGCTGGATGTCTGCATCGAATGCGGCTGTTGCGATGTGGTCTGCCCCAGCCAGATCCCCCTGGTGCAGACCTTCCGCGATGCCAAGACCGAACTCGCCCATGCACAGGGACAAGATCACCGGGCCGTCTGGCTCAGGGGCCGTTTCGAGGCACGCGAGGCGCGCCTGGCACAGCTCAAGACCCTGCGCGAGAACCGCCACCAGTCCGCCCGTGATCAGCTGCGCCGGGAAGATCCGCGCGAGCGACTGGCGCGACTGAAAGCGCGTCGGCAAACCGACGACATACCGCCCAAGGAAGGCGCGCCATGACGACATTTCCCACAGCGCCTGCGCCCCACGGGCCCCATGCCCGCCCGGTGGGCTGGGTGATGGCCCAGGTCCTCCTGGCGCTGGTGCCGGGTGCGCTGACTGCCCTGGCTGTCCGAGGGCCCGGTGTGGCGGTGAACCTGGCGCTGTGCCTGGGTACTGCTTATCTGTGTGAGGCGGGTGCCCTCAGCCTGCGCAAACGCCCGCTGGGGCCGGCTCTGCGGGATGGCAGTGTCGCTGTCACGGGCGTCCTCATCGCCCTGGCGCTGCCACCTTGGCTGCCCTGGGCATTGCCGGTACTCGGAACCGCCTTTGCCGTGCTCTTCGCCAAACACCTGTACGGCGGCCTGGGCCAGAACCCCTTCAACCCGGCGATGGCCGCCTATGCCTTCCTGTTGGTGAGCTTTCCGGTGGCCATGACCCGCTGGCCGGCGGCGGCTACGGTCTGGGATGGCGCGCTGGCCTGGAAGGCCTGGATCGGCGCTGACATGGCCTGGGATGGGTTGACAGGCGCCACGCCCCTGGGGCATGTGCGCACCCAACTGGCGCTGACCCATACCCTGTTCGAAATCGCGGCGCAGGGCGGTCCGCCTGGTGCGCGGGCCGGGCTGCTGCTGAACCTGGCCTATGGGGCGGGTGGCCTGTACCTGCTCGCGCGCGGCATCATCAACTGGCGCATCCCGCTGGCCGTACTCGGCGCGCTGGCCCTGTGCGCTTTCAGTTTCCAGGTCATCGACGCGGATCGCTATCCCTCGGCACTGTTCCACCTGACGCAAGGCGCCGCCCTGCTGGGCGCCTTTTTCATCGCCACCGATCCCGTGTCCGCCAGCACCACACCTCGAGGCCGGCTGATCTATGGTGCGGCAATCGGGGGTTTGGTTTACCTCATCCGCACCTTTGGCGCCTACCCCGATGGGTTTGCCTTCGCAGTGCTGCTCATGAACCTCGCCGTGCCGCTCATTGATCGCCTGACCATCCCGAGGCCTTATGGTACGCCCGATGATGCCTGACGCCGGTTGGCGAGGCGCCATACGGGCCGGCGGGCTGCTGGGCGGCTGCGCCTTGGTGATGCTGGGCCTGGTGTGGGTCACGGTCGAGTGGACCGAACCCCGCATGGCGCGGCACCGGGAACGGGATCGACTGATCCAGGTGCAGGAGATCGCGGGACCGGCCACGACCGCGCCGGGCGCATTGCGATTCCTGACCCTTCCCGCCGCTGGCGAACTGCATCAGAATGCGCCTTTCACGGCCTACCAGATCATCGTGGACGAACGGGTGGACGCTGTGGTGCTGCCGGCCGTGGCCCCGGATGGCTACAGCGGCCAGATCGAGCTGCTGGTGGGGATCGACGCCGAGGGTCGCATCCGCGGCGTGCGGGTGACGCGACATCATGAAACCGCAGGTCTCGGGGATCGCATCGACCGTGCTCGCTCCACCTGGATCACGCAATTCGATGGCCACAGCCTGGGGAATCCCCCGGAGGAGCGTTGGAACGTGCGCAAGGATGGCGGTGCCTTCGACCAGATCACCGGCGCGACCTTGACGCCGCGCGCGGTGATCCACGCGGTGGCAGGCGCCCTGAAGTAT
>JBAUIG010000260.1:0-6161 GCA_049682735.1 Candidatus Macondimonas sp.
GGATAGGGCACCTCGCCCAACACCAGAACCTGATGGCCTTCACGCACATCCCCATAGGCATTCATGCTGCCGCGGCTGGTCTGTCCCATGATCGGCTTGCCGCGCACCGGATCGTTGTCAACGAATACGGAAATGGCGGAAAGGCCATCACTGTAGATCAAGTGTTCCTGTCCCCCACCATCGGGGAGGGAATGCGCGCCGCCGAACACCAGTCGGTAGCCGGCCGGCGGCTCGACTACATCCCAGGTACGCGCAGCTGATCCCGGTGCATCTCCTAGATTGATCTTGACTGTATGGCGCTGGAGTTTAGCGACATTCATGCCGGGCTCTAACAGGGCTGGCTCGATGCGGTCTTCAACTTGAAGACGGGTGAACATCACCTCCTGCCGCACCTGTCCGTGATCGCCGATGAGCTGCGCATCCAGGATCAACGCCGTCTCGCGATCAACGCACAAACGATAGCCATAGCGCAGGACATCGCGAGGCTGAACTTCAACCCGCTGGCATTTCCGCCCAGCTATTCGATCATCAGCCCCCGGCTTGAAGATGTAGTGAGCCGCAAGCCTGGACACATCCTCGGGAACCGTAGCGAAAAATGGATTGCTCCACCGCAGCCCTTCAATCATAAGTCCACGCTGAGGCAGGTAACGTGTCATCTGGTTTCCTCGGCGGTGTATCTCGGTCACCTCGCCATTCAGAGAAACCAGTCGGGTCCTACCACCCTGAGCAGAGGAATGAATCACCTGCATGGTTTCAAGGGAGCCATTCTTCAGATAGACGAAAATGCCCTGATAGCTGCGCTGATTATAGGCGTTGAGAACTCGCCCGACCCAGTCCGAAGGAATTTCATCGGCGCGCGCAACACCCCCGGAAACCATCAGCATGAGAACAAAAAAAGCGGCCCCGCCGCGTGCATGCCTTAACTTCACGGAATGGACGCCGCCCCCGGATCGATCGTGTACTCGGCCATGCTCAGATACGGAAGCATGCGCGCACCCTCGCCGGCATCGGCCAAGGCCTGACTGTGGTTGCGAAGATAGGATTCCAATCGGGCTTGAGCATCCTCCTCACCCGTCTCATTTGCAGCAACGCTCGCAGATGCTACGTTATTGGGTGCCGATTCACTCTGCGCAATCTGAACAGTATCCTGGCGATATTCGCGCTGATGCCAGGGATTGCCAATAATGATCGCTGCCAGCATCAGGGAAGCCGCCAATCCCCAAAGACGCGGATTGCGCATTAGACGTGACCCGGTGCTTGTCTGTGCAGGGATATCATCCAGACGCGCCATCACCGCGGCCGAGATATCCACCAATCCGTGATCAGGCAGGCTTCCCCGCAGGGCATCGCCGATCAGATGGTAGCGGGCCCACTGGGTCCGACGCGATTCATCGGCCTGCATTCCGCGATAAGCCAGTCGGGCACGGGCACCAGACAACTCCCCGTCCATCCAGGCTGACAGGTGAGCTGAAAAATCAGCATGTCTGTCCCCTGCCGTGGGAGGTTCTTGTTGCAAGGATTCACTCATCATCCTGTCCTTCATGTTCCTGTCAATCCCTCAATTCTCCGCAGCTCGGCATCAATCGTATCCCGTGCTCGGAATAGGCGCGAACGGACCGTACCAACTGGACAGTCCATGGTTTTGGCAATTTCTTCGTAGCTCATACCTTCAATTTCTCGCAGGATGATGGCGGTGCGCAAATCCTGCGGCAGGCCTTCGATGGCATTTACGATGGTCTGCCGCACTTCCTCAGTCAGAAACAATGCCTCAGGCGTATCGATGTCGCTCAGCCGTGAAGAGAAATCTATCGCGTCCGAATCTCCATTGCCAAACTCCGATTCCGAGCTGATCGGCGCCCGATTCCGGGCAGCAACATGATTCTTGGCCGTATTGATGGCTATGCGGTACAGCCAGGTATAAAAGGCACTGTCGCCCCGAAACCCCGGTAAGGCGCGATAGGCCTTGATAAAGGCTTCTTGCGCCACATCATGGGCATCACTCTGGTCATAGACATAGCGGGAGACCAGCTTGATCACCTTGAATTGGTACTTGCGCACCAGAAGGTCGAAAGCTGTCTTGTCGCCCCGCTGGACCCGCACCACCAGCTCTTGGTCAACTGTACCTGTATCGCCCATGGGGGGCATTACTCCAACGCCCCAGCCGCTCTTGCCCCACTAGACAAGCCTGGACCGGGAGAGTTCGTTCGTTTGGATGAAAAAGCGGTTTATAGTAGTGCTACCGTATCCTGCGGTACGGGCCTACCCAGCCGTGCTGGGGCACGATTCTATCAGCAGCTTGTGATTACTGCGATCCATGACCACCCCCATCACCGACGTCCTCATTATTGGCAGTGGCGCGGCCGGCCTTTCTCTGGCCCTGCGGCTGGCCGATACCTGCGAGGTTACCGTCGTCTGCAAGGCAAGCCTGGGTGAAGGCAGCACCCGTTATGCGCAAGGCGGCATCTCGGCTGTACTGGACGCCACCGACTCAGTGGCATCCCACATCGAGGACACCTTGGCCGCCGGTGCCGGCCTGTGCGACCCGGAGGCGGTCCGCTTCACAGCGGAACGAGGGGCAGCAGCAATTGCCTGGCTGAGCGCGCTGGGCGTGGCCTTTACTCGCCAAGGCGGAGACTCCGCCAGCGCAGGCCCCTTCCATCTCACGCGCGAGGGCGGCCACAGTCACCGGCGCGTGGTCCACGCCGCGGACGCAACCGGCAAAGCAGTTTCCGACGTGTTGCACGCCGCCTGTAGGGCGCATCCGCGCATCCGGCTGCTGGAGCGGCACATGGCGGTGGATCTCATCACCCGCGACGGGCCCCGACGCGGAGAACGGATGTGCGTCGGGGCACAACTGCTGGCTCTAGACATTGGCGCCGTACAATCCTGGCACGCCCGCAGCGTCGCCCTGGCCACCGGTGGCGCCAGTCGAGTTTATCTGTACACCAGTAACCCGGAAGTAGCCACCGGGGATGGCATCGCCATGGCCTGGCGTGCGGGCTGCCGGGTGGCCAACCTGGAATTCATGCAATTCCATCCTACTTGCCTTTACCTGCCCGCCCAAGGATCCCGGGTGTTCCTCGTCAGCGAGGCGGTACGTGGTGAAGGCGGGCGATTGGTATTGCCCGACGGCAGCCCCTTGATGGATCGCTTCGATCCGCGCGGCGACCTGGCGCCCCGGGACATTGTCGCCCGCGCCATCGATCATGAAATGAAGCGGCTGGGCATCCCCTGCGTCTACCTGGACATCCGCCACCGGGGCGCCGACTTCATCCGTGCCCACTTCCCCACCATCCACGCCCAGTGCCTGGCCTGGGGCCTGGACATGACCGAGCAGCCCCTGCCCGTCGTCCCGGCCGCCCACTACACCTGCGGCGGCGTGGTGACCGACCTGCGTGCCCGTACCGATCTGAAAAATCTCTATGCCATCGGTGAAACGGCCCATACCGGATTGCATGGCGCCAACCGCATGGCCAGCAATTCGCTGCTCGAATGCCTGGTGTTCGCCGAAGCAGCGGCGGATGACATCCGTGCCCGCCTGCCCGGATTACCGTTGACTTCCGATTCTGATGGGACGCCAACCTCGTCTCCGGAGCCTTGCGCTGAAACGGTGACCACCCATCACAACTGGATGGAGCTGCGCCGCACCATGTGGGACTACGTCGGCATCGTGCGCAGCGAAGAGCGCCTGTTGCGCGCCCAGCGGCGCGTGGCCCTGATCCGCAGCGAAACCGAGATGCAATGGGCCGGTCACAACTGTGATCCCGATCTGCTGGAATTGCGCAACCTGGCGACTGTCGCCGAGCTGATCGTGCGCTGCGCCCTGCAGCGCCGCGAGAGCCGGGGACTGCATTACACCCTGGATTATCCCCATACCGATCCCCATGCCCGGGACAGCGTGCTCATCCCCGACGCGCTCTCGTTCCCCCTGCATGCCATGCAATGGGAAGACTGAACGCTGGGATTCCCTAATTAATGCAACACTCAAGCAGGCAAGGTCCCCCCATCGACCCTATTTTCTACCCCAGCCCTAGCGATTCCGCTTGAGTTTTTTCTTAAGTGATCCTGCACGTTGAATCATAAAAAAAGGCCCTTAAAAAGGGCCTTGATTGAGGTCACGTAATCAGTGAGCGAGAAGATGCTTGGCTGCAAGATCTGCTACGCCTGAAGATGCGGCCCGCAATCCCTTGACAGCAGGATTTTCGTCGCATTTCTCCGGCCCAGCACAAAGCCATTCGAAATCGCGCACCGTGTATTGGGGATCGGCGGGCAGATTGTTGGCATCCTCCACAGGAACGGGCCCTCCGTATACCAAGCTGGTGGCATATTTGCGCGCCTTGGTGTCAGGATCCACTACATCCATGAACACTTCCAACGTTGGCGTGTATGGTTGCGTGGGAGTGGCTGCCGTATAGCCGGCGAATTCGATATAGACATGAACGTAGGCATCCACGGGCTTGGTGGTTGCCGGATAGGTTCCCAAATACTTGTGATTGCGAAAGCCCGAGGTATGGCGGTGGTTCGGGGCATGCACTTCTTCAACCTGATAACCATCCGCTTCAAGGCGCTTCTTGATCTCATCCGTGAGTGTGCGGCCTACGTTGAAATTCCATTCCTTGATGGATTGGGTAAGACGAAAGGTACGGCCGGCCTCATCCGCTGCACGGCCCGCTACAGTCACCGTGGTGCCCACAATCCGGCCCGGCAGGGTTATCCCAGGAGTATCAGGGCCTGGATAGCGTAGCACCCGAATATCATAGACTTCAGGTTCCTCGATCTTAAACAGAGCGACCCTTTTATGACCTTCGTCAAGCACCTTTTTTTCGGGTAACTGATAACTGATCTGGGGTGTATCGGAAGCGCAACCCGCCAGAACAAGCGCACAAGCCGCGAGCCATCCCTTGAAAATTCCTCGCCTCATCGTCGATATCTCCTTATTACACATGTGGTGCATGCCCCCCAAGTCCTTGGGGCGTTCTTTGATCCGGTCCTGGCAACAACAGCAAAATCCTGCAGAACCAGCCGGGCTCCTGACGTTGAATCATGATCCTTTGATTGAATCCGCCCCATCACCTTGCCCAGCATTGATGGTGCGCCGTTCCATGTACCCTGAAACACGCCGGACTCTTACGGCCCGGTCACCCTTGCAACTATAGTCGGTTTTTGAAGCCCTGTTCGTTAAAGGGCCGGCGCAGAGGCCTCAACGCAGCCCTTGAGCCGGGTCAGTTGCTGGCGGGCGCCGCGCTCCAGCATCCAGCCCATCGCTCGCTCCATGCGGGCAACCGTACTATCCAGCGGCTGCAAGTGCAAACGATATTCCAGATGAGTCATCGTGCCCTTCCGGGTGAGTCGATAGCCAATCCGCATGTGAAACCGCCGGTGCGTCAGCACCACCTCCAACGCCTGCGGCGGTTCGCGCTCCAGCACTTCACCCTCATAGGTCACGCTGCGGCCCATTTCTCGCATGCGCTGGCGAAATCGCATGCCCACGCCAAGGTCCTCGATTGGAGAAAGGTATTCCGAGTGCTCCAGCCCTTGCACCCATTGCCCCATCCGCTCGGGCTCCTCCAGCCAGGGGAAAATCTGCCAGGCCTCAGCCCCGATCTCGATATCACAGACAAAATCCACCAAATCCCTCCTGCAGTCCAGATGCGCCCGATGGGGTCATCCTCCCTGCCAACTGGGAGCCGATCGCCCCAGCAAGTCAAAAAGACGGGCATTTTCCGGGCCATAAAATGTTCGCAATCGCGCCAGGGTCGCCTCGGAAACGCTTGGCCGATAGGGTCGGCCCCAGCGCCTGTCGAGCCTGCGGACCCACGGCCGCAACAGCGGCACATGGTAGCTGAGCCTGAGCCCCAGCCGACTTCCTGTATGTTCATTCGCGCGATGCCGCCAATGGGCAAAGCGATAATCGTCGTCCACGCCGAGGAATGCGCTCACTTCTCGCAACACACGCACGGGATCGACGCTCAGCTCATCCTCGTAAAAAATGACGCGCATGCGCTTAACTGGGAAATACGCCCGGTAAGCTTCCAGGTGCCGCGCGTAACAGCCTTGCTCCAGCACCCCGTGGGGCTCAGCCAGTGCGGCCTTGGTACCCAGCAGAAGGTCATTCAGTCGAGTATCGGGAGCGACTCGGCCGGTCTGGATCAGATGTCGAG
>JBAUIG010000261.1:0-7681 GCA_049682735.1 Candidatus Macondimonas sp.
CTGGAAGCGCTTCAGTTGCACTTGGCGCCCGCAGGCTGGGTGGGCTTGCTGCAAGCCGATCTCCAGGCGCGTGAGGCGACGCTCTGGAGCCTTTCCAGCGCCGACGAGTTGAACCAGTGCCAAAGTCCTCTGCCCGCCGACCTCTCCACCGAATGCGGCCCACCGGGCTGGTCGGATCTCGCCAGCATCAAAGGGCTCGAAGCGCTGCCGCCCTTTCTCGCCCGGTTCGAACAGGCCGGTATCGACCGCTTCGAACGCATTCTGCCGGCCGCGCCGGAGCAGGGTCGCCGCCAGGTGTTGATGCTGTCGCGCCGTTTGCCCCCCGAGGCGGAACTCCTGCGCCTATGGGCCCATCTGGTGCTGGATGCATGGAACCAGCGCCCACAAGGTGCGCTCCCGTTCTCCGAGTCCACCGAACTACTGGCCCGCTAGAAACGCAAACCTCCGCACAACAGACCATCCCGATCACGCATCGGCGAGCATTTTCCCCACCACCTCGACCATGTCGGGCGGCAGATCGGAGCGCTCGGAGAGACGTTCGATCTGCGCGCGCATCAAGTCGCCATAGGGCGCCACCAACTCGCGCCAGCCTGCAAACACCCCGCTGAGGCGGGCAGCCAACTGGGGATTCAAGGGCACCAGGGTCGCGATGCGATCACCCACCCAGGCATAGCCACTGCCATCAGGGGCATGGAAATGCAGCGGGTTGCCGCGGGCAAAAGCCCCCACCACGGCGCGGACCTTGTTGGGTTGGCTCAGCCGGAAGGCGGGATGCTTCATGAGTGCGTCCAGCCGTTGCAGAATCGGCCCCTGCCGGGCCTGGGCCTGAATGCGGAACCACTTGTCCAGCACCAGATCATCCGCTGCGTGCGCGTCGTGGAACACCTTGAGCGCCTGCTCGGCCGCATCGCCACCCTGGTCGGCCAGCAAGGCCAACGCGGCCAGCCGCTCGGTCATCGTGGTGGCCTGTTGGAATTGCAGCACACAGCTTGCACTATGGCGATCCGCCATGCCATCGGCCATCAGGAAGCCCAGGCAGCGATTGCGCAGGGCACGGGCCGCGGGGTCGTCCCGCCCCGCCAAAGCCGTATGACGCGCCAGCCACTCGGCCTCCAGCGCCTGCGCCAACTGGCTGCGCAGGCGCTGGCGCAGCGCTTCCAGTCGACAGGGATCAGCCGGGGCGAAGGCTTCCAGCAACGTCTCATAAGCCGGCAGCGCGAGCAGTTCCGCCGCCAGTGCCGGGTCAAGATCGGGATCGGCAAGCACACGGGCAAACCCCGCAATCGCCTCGGGTGACAGCGCTGCCTCGGCGGCACCATCCAAGGCCCCCCGCACGGCATGGATCCACACCTGCTGGGCCGCCTGCCAGCGCACCATGGGATCGCTGTCATGGCGCAGCAACAGCAAGCGATCAGACAGACTCAAATCATCATCCAGTTGTACGGGCGCGGAAAACCCTCGCAGCAAGGAAGGCACCGGACGCTCAGCCAGATCCTGGAAAGAAAAGCGAGCGGATGCCCCGTGCAGCAGCAACACCCGCTCCGTGGCCGTTGTCGAGTCCTCTTCCGCCAAGCGCAGCGGCAACGCACGACCGGCGCCATCCAGCAGGGCCAGCCGCACCGGAATCGGCAACGGCACCTTGGTGACTTCGCCCGGCGTGGGCGGCGTGTGCTGGCTCAGCTCCAATTCATAAACCCGGCGCGCCGGATCATGAATGCCACGGGCGGTCAGATGGGGGGTGCCGGCCTGCCGGTACCAGGCGAGAAACGCGCTCAAATCCTGCCCACTGCCATCGCTCAAGGCGGCGACGAAATCCTCCACCGTGACGGCCTGCCCGTCGTGGCGCTCGAAATACAGGTCGATACCCCGGCGAAAATCGTCCTTGCCCAAGGTGTTGGACATCATCCGCACCACCTCGGCGCCCTTCTCATACACCGTCGCGGTATAGAAGTTGTTGATTTCAAGATAGGCCTCCGGGCGCACCGGATGGGCCAGCGGGCCGGCGTCCTCACGGAACTGCACGGCCTTGAGCTGGGCGACGTCGTGAATGCGTTGCACCGCGCCGCCGGGTTGATCGGCGGAAAAAGACTGATCCCGAAACACCGTCAGGCCTTCCTTCAGGCTGAGCTGGAACCAGTCGCGGCAGGTGATGCGGTTGCCGGTCCAGTTGTGGAAATACTCGTGTGCCACCACCGCGGCAATGTGATGGTAATCCTCGTCGGTGGCGGTATCGGGACGGGCCAGCACGAACTGGCTGTTGAAGATGTTGAGTCCCTTGTTCTCCATCGCGCCCATGTTGAAATCGGACACTGCCACGATCATGTACCGGTCCAGATCGTATTCCCGCCCGTAGTTTTCCTCGTCCCAACGCATCGCGGCCTTGAGCGAATCCAGGGCATGGCCGCAGCGGTCCTCGAGGCCGTGAGCCACATAGCAGGCCAGCGCCACCTCGCGCCCCGAGGCGGTGACGAACCGGTCCTCGACACAGGCCAGATCGGCAGCCACGATGGCAAACAGGTACGACGGTTTGAGATAGGGATCGACCCAGTGCGCCCAGTGCCGCTCGCCCTCGATCCCTGAGGCCACCAGATTGCCGTTGGACAACAGCACCGGGAAACGCTGCCGATCGGCGTTCAGGATCACCTCGAACGGCGCCAGTACATCGGGCCGGTCCAGATAGGGCGTAATGCGGCGAAAGCCTTCCGGCTCGCATTGGGTGAAATAGCCGCCGCCGCAAGGAAAAAGCCCTTCCAGGCGGGTGTTGCGTTCAGGATCCAGTCGCACGCGGGTCCTGAGCGTGGTAGCCGGCCAGGGAATCTCAAGCTGGACGCCGTCGTAGCGGTAGGCCTCGGGTGCCAACACCCGGCCATCGACTACGACTTCCAGAAGCTCCAGATCCTCGGCATCGAGCGCCAGATAAGGCCCCGGCGTGGTGTCCTGACGGGCCGCCAAGGTCAATTCCCCGATCACCTCGACCTGTTCGGCGAATGTGACCGTCAGGCGAACGGCGCGAATCTCCACCGCGGGTGGGGTGTAGTCCGAAAGTCGCTTGAGGGTCTGCATATCTGGATTTCCTCATGGCCATGGAAGTGTTTGCGTAAAAGCGCGGCGTCAGGGGATTGAGCGCCGGGTTGCCGGGCCATAGGAGAACCCTATCCCCCTGATCTGGAGCGGGCAACGCTCAGGTCGCGCGGGCGGCAGGTGGTTCGGCGGGCACCCAGATGCCAATCTCGACCGCCCGCTCGGGAGGGATCTTGTAGAAATCGATGGCGCGCATGCTGTTACGGAACATGAACGCGTAGATCCGCTCACGAAAGCGCGGAAACCATGGGATATTCCGGTTGATGACGAGCGTCTCACGGCCGATGAAAAAGGTGGTCTCGGCCAAATCGATGACCAGTCCGGCTCGCCGCGCCTGCGCCAGGGCAGCCGGCAAATCGGGACTCTGCATGAAACCATAATGGATCATCAATCGGTCGAAGCCATGCCCCAGAGGCGTCCACTCGACACGCTGCCCGGGCGGTACCCGCGGGGACTCCTCGATCAGTACCGTAAGCAAAATCACCCGCTCATGCAGGGCATGGGTATGACGCAACAGGTACTGGAGCGAGGGCGGTGCGCCCAGCCGCGGCGCGGTGAGGAAAATCGCCGTTCCCGGCAGGCGCACCGGTGCATGATGATCCAGTCGATCAAACAGGCTTTCCAACGGCTCTGATTCGGCACGCAGGCGGGTGATCAGATTGCGGCGTCCCTGATCCCAGGTCCGCATGACAAAGAAAAGCGCCCCCGCCGCAGCGAGGGTCACCCAGCCGCCTTCGTGCAGCTTGTGCAAATTGGCCAGAAGAAAAGGTAATTCCACCAGGAACATGGCCCCGACGAGCAGGCCTGAAACCAGACCCGGCCACAGCCATACTCGCCGCATGGTGAAATACAGCAAGCTGGAGGTAATCAGCATGGTGATGGTGATGGCCACCCCATAGGCGGCGGCCAGATTTCCCGACGTGCGAAACGCCAGCACCAGGGCCATACATGCCAGCATCAACGCGAAATTGACCGAGGGCGCGTAGATCTGGCCAATTTCAGCGGACGAAGTCTGGACGATGCGCATGCGCGGCATGACCCCCAGCTGGACCGACTGGCGCACCAGGGAAAATACTCCCGAGATCAGGGCTTGGGAGGCGATCACCGTGGCCACGGTTGCCAAGGCTACCAGGGGATACAAGGCCCAGCGGGGGGCCAAGGCATAAAACGGGTTGGCGATGGTGGCGGGATCGGCCAGCACCAGCGCCCCCTGACCCAGATAATTCAACACCAAGGCCGGCAACACCAAGGCAAACCAAGCCTGACGTATGGGCTTGCGGCCGAAATGGCCGAGATCGGCATAGAGTGCCTCGGCGCCGGTCACCACCAGGAACACGCCCCCCAGCACCAGCAATCCGACCTTGCCTTCGGTCAGCAAAAAGCTCAGCGCGTACCAGGGATTCAAGGCGATCAACACCCCGGGATTGTGGCTGATGCCAATGAGGCCAAGCACTGCCAGGGTCGTGAACCACAGTACCATTACCGGCCCGAACATCGTCCCCACCCGGGCCGTTCCAAAGCGTTGCACCGAAAACAGCAATGCCAGGATCACCAACGTGATCGGGACCACATAAGGCTCGGCGCCGGGGGCGGCGATCTGGATCCCTTCCACGGCACTGAGCACCGAAATGGCCGGGGTGATCATGCCGTCGCAATAAAGCAGCGCCGCGCCGAAAATCCCCAGACCCATCAGCCAGGCCGCCGTACGCCCCTGACCCAGGGTACGCCAGGGATTCAACAGCGCCAGCAAGGCCAGGATGCCGCCCTCTCCCCGGTTGTCTGCACGCAACACCAGGATCTGGTATTTGAGTGACACGATCAGGATCAGCGCCCAGAAAATCAGCGACAACACCCCCAGCACATGGGGCACGGTCAAGGCCACCCCCAGATGCGGAGAGAAGCATTCCCGCAGCGCATAGAGCGGGCTGGTCCCAATGTCGCCATAGACCACGCCCAGCGCGCCCAGCGGCGCCAGTGTGTGCGGCTTGGACAGGGCGGCGGGCAAAGCGGGTAGCGTCGGCAGATGGGGCGTCTTCATGGACAAATCCAACAGGGGGGCAGGGCACAGAGCATTCGAAGTGGGCCGTCAGCATGACGGGCTATGATAGGCGTCATCCGCCCGCAAGGGGAGAGGCAGGGGAATCGGTCATCGATCCAACCCGCGAAGCTCCTCATAATACGCGGGACAAATTCGGCCAAGGTGGCGTGACACCAACAGCAGAGCGGGAGACGAGATGATGGCAATAGGCATATGGCTCTTGGCCGGGTTGGGCGTGGCCCTCGCCGCACTGGCGCTGCACGATATCTTTCAGCGCCAGCATGCCATTTTGCGCATCTACCCCCTGATCGGCCATTTCCGCTATCTGCTCGAGGGCTTCGGACCCGAACTGCGCCAGTACATCGTCACCAACAACGAGGAAGAGCGCCCCTTCAGTCGCAACCAGCGCCGCTGGGTCTATGCGACCGCCAAGCGCGAGAACAACCAGTTTGCCTTCGGCACCGACAAGGATCTGGAGCACAGCGAAGGCACCCTGATCATCCGCCACACCACCTTTCCCCTGGCTCAATTCCATGCGGGCGATGCCCTGGATCAAGCCGGCTATCCGCTACCCTGCGCCAAGGTGCTGGGAGCCGCCCGGGGCCGGCGCCTGGCCTTTCGTCCGGCGTCGGTGGTGAATGTCTCCGGGATGAGCTTCGGCGCCTTGAGCGGTGTCGCGGTGGAAGCCTTGAACCGTGGCGCTCACCTGGCGGGCTGTTTCCATAATACCGGCGAAGGTGGCCTGAGCCCCTACCACCGCAAGGGCGGGGATATCGTGTTCCAGATCGGCACCGGTTATTTCGGTTGCCGGGATGAGGCGGGCGTCTTCAGCCTGGACGCCCTGCGTCGCACCCTGGACGCCGGTACGCCGGTACGGGCACTGGAAATCAAGCTCAGCCAAGGCGCCAAACCGGGGCTCGGCGGCTTGCTGCCAGGGGTGAAGGTCACCCCGGAGATTGCCTTGACGCGCGGCGTGCGGCCGGGCGTGGATTGCAAGAGCCCGGCGCGCCATGCGGCCTTTGGCGATGTGGACGCGCTGCTGGACTTCGTCGAGGAACTGGCTGACGCAACCGGACTGCCGGTCGGCATCAAGTCGGCCGTGGGCGAAGCCGCCTTCTGGGAGGAGCTGGCCACCTTGATGGCCCAGGGCGGGCGCGGCGTCGACTTCATCACCGTCGACGGCGGCGAAGGCGGCACTGGGGCGGCCCCGCTGGTGTTCACCGATCGCGTCGCCCTGCCGTTCAAGGCGGCCTTCCCGCTGGTATACCAGATCTTTCATCAGCATGGCCTGAGCAACCAGGTGGTTTTCATCGGCTCGGCGCGGCTGGGCTTGCCGGAGGCCGCCCTGTGGGGATTGGCGATGGGCTGTGACCTGATCAACGTGGGACGCGAGGCACTGTTCGCCATCGGCTGCATCCAATCCCAGAAATGCCATACCGGGCGTTGCCCCACCGGTATTACCACCCACACCCCATGGCGCACCCGCGGACTGGACCCCGCGCTCAAGTCGGTGCGCCTGGCCAATTATCTCATCGGCCTGCGCCGCGAGCTGATCGCTCTGGCCCGCGCCTGTGGCGAAGTCCATCCCGCCCTGGTGGGCCTGGACCGGCTGGCGCTGGTTGAACAGGGCTACCGGGTCCGGGATCTGCAAAGCATCCTGGCTTACACCCCCGGCATGGGCCTGCCGGACCCGGAAGCACGCGCTGAACTGGTCGCTTTGATGGCGCCCTTGTTCGAAGATCAGTTGCGCACCCCCACCACACGGGTAAGCTAGCGTCCATGGGATGGCGCTTCACCAAAATGCACGGGCTGGGCAACGACTTTGTGGTCATGGATGGGGTGCGCCAATCCATTGCGCTTTCCGCCGGGGAGATCCGGGCATTGGCGGACCGTCACTTCGGCATCGGCTGCGACCAACTGCTGCTGGTGGAACGAGCTCAGGGCAACGAAGCCGATTTTCGCTACCGCATCTTCAATGCCGATGGCGGCGAAGTGGCCCAATGCGGCAACGGCGCCCGCTGCTTTGCGCGCTTCGTGGTTGAGGAAGGCCTGACCGCCAAGCGGGAAATCACGGTTGAAACCCGCGCCGGTCTGCTGCAGTTGTATCTGGAAAACGATGGTCAGGTGCGCGTCAACATGGGCGCCCCCCGGCTTGCGCCCGCCGAGATTCCCTTGCGCGCCGCACAACAAGCCCTGCGTTATCCCCTGGGGTCTGCACCCTCCTGGCAGGTGGGCGCCGTTTCCATGGGCAATCCCCATGCTGTGCTCGCCGTCGCCGCCGTGGCCACGGCGCCTGTCGATGCCTGGGGGCCGGCGATCCAGGCCCTGCCCGATTTCCCCGAGGGTGTGAATGTGGGTTTCATGGAAACAGTGGCGCGGGATCACATCCGTCTGCGTGTGTTTGAGCGCGGTAGCGGGGAAACCCTGGCCTGCGGCAGCGGGGCCTGTGCGGCGGTGGTGATCGGCCGCCTGTGGGGAGAGTTGGAGCCTGATGTCCGCGTGGATCTGCCCGGTGGGCGGTTGCGGATCCACTGGGCGGGCGCGGGTGAACCGGTATGGATG
>JBAUIG010000262.1:0-1714 GCA_049682735.1 Candidatus Macondimonas sp.
GAGCTGGCCACGCAGGAACGCGGCGAGCACTTCATCGGCCTCATGGGCCAGATCCACTACTGCGGGCAGCAAGGGACGGGGGATCAGATTGCCCACGCTTTTCAGCATCTCATGCCAGTCCCGCATCATGTAGAAGGTCACGATGGGCACCAGGAATAGGTTGGCGAGGGTGGCCACCAGCTTCATTCCGGAACTGGTGACGTAACTCACGGCAGTGGTGGCGAAGCTGCCTGCCTGCGGGAAATTTTCCTGGAGCAGCTGCGTGAGGCGACCAGAGTCGAGCCGCGAGACATCCACGCCGATGCGCCGGGAAATCCATGGCAACGCCTCCTGCTGCAGCCAGGCATTGGCTTGCGGCAGGAAGGTTCCCAGCCGGCCGATCTGGGTCTGCAAGGGGGGAATCAGCAACAGGATGGCGAGCGCCGCGACCAATATTCCGACCCCGAACACCAGGCTTACCCCGAGCGTGCGCGGAACGCGGTGGCGCTCCAGCCGGTCGACGAAGGGATGGAGCAGATAAGCCAGGCTGAAAGAAATCAGGAACGGCGTCAGGACGGGACCCAGCAGATAGATCGCCAGTATCAGCGCGCCAAAGAAAACCGCCCAGTACCACCAGGGGATGCGGCGCAAATACAGTTCGGATTCTTCTTGGGCAGTCGTCAATTGAGTATCCTGGAATCGAAGGTGCCTCATTATCCCCAAACCCTGCGGCTGAAACCATGCCGGGTTGTGGCTATCGTAGACCCATGACACAGTATTGCGCTTCCAGCATTGGCTGCTGGTTCTAGTGCATTGAGCGCCGTCCCGCCGCCGGTCATACTCCTCGGATCATTCCGCAAAGACGGCCCCATGCTGCATCTCCATTTCGGCAACCGACTCGAAACCCTGCTCGATGCTGCCGCTGACTGGTTGGCGGCCCAGCCGCGCGGGGTCTTCACGCCTGCAACCGTGGTGGTGCCGAGCGCGGCGATGGGCCATTGGGTCACCCTGGGTCTGGCCCAGCGCCACGGCATAACCGCGCTCATCGAGACGCCCTTGCCAGGCAGCCTGCTCGGCAGCCTGCATCAGCGGCTGATGCCCGACCAACGGCTGGATCCCGTGTTCGAGCGGGGCGCGCTGGGCTTGCGGATCTTTGGGCAACTGGCCGGCGGCGCCAGCGTGGCCTCGCAATCCCCGTTGGTCGACTATCTCCGCGCCACACCGGATCCTTTGGCCCACTTCCATTTCGCCTGTCGTCTGGCTGCCTGCTATGACCAGGCGTTGATCTACCGCCCCGATCAATTGCTGAACTGGGAAGCTGGCGAGGACACGCTCTGGCAAGCTGCCCTGTGGCGCGAACTGGCGGCGGAAGGGGGTTGTCATCGCGCCCAGGCCCTGATGGCACTGGACCATGCCCTCGCCACCGCGCCGCAGCAGGCGCTGCCGTCGCATCTGGTGCTGTTCGGCCTGCATACCCTGCCGCCTCCCTCGCTGGCGGTATTTGCACGGCTGGCCGAACGTATACCGGTGCAGTGGTTCGTGCCCACCCCCTGCCGCGAATATTGGGCGGAGCTGGACGCCCCGGCAGCGCTGGCCCGCCGCGCCGCGCGGGGCGAATCGGTGGCCTATCGCGCCGTGGGTCACCCGCTGCTCGCCAGCCTGGGCCGACAGGGCGCCGAATTCATCGATGCCTTGAGCGATTTGCCGGGGCAGGTTAGCGAACACTTCGTCGATC
>JBAUIG010000263.1:0-2656 GCA_049682735.1 Candidatus Macondimonas sp.
GCTGCAGAGCGTGCGGCCCTTGGGCGCGGCGACCCTCAACGATGGAGAGTGAATGATCATGGCGGGACCTTTGGACAAGCTGTTCGACCAGGCGCGGCGCATGGGCGAGGATGTGCAGCGCGCGGCCCAGGATATGGCAAAAGTGGAAGTCACCGGTGAGGGGGGGGCCGGTATGGTGCAGGTGACGCTCAACGGCCGTCGGGAGGTGCGCAAGGTTCAGATCGATCCGCAATTGCTCAGCGACCGGGCCTTGCTGGAGGATCTGACCGCCGGGGCCATGAACGACGCCCTGCGCAAGCTGGAGAAAACCTTGGGCCAGAAGGTCAGCGGTCTGACCGGCGGGATCAAGATGCCCGGCGGTTTTCCGGGTTTCTGAGCATGTCGCTGTTCGCGCCACCGCTGGCCCGGTTGATCGAAGCCTTGCGCCTGTTGCCCGGCGTGGGGCCCAAGTCCGCCCAGCGCATGGCCTTCCACCTGCTGGAAAAAGACCGTGATGGCGCGCTGGTGTTGGCCGGCGCCCTGCGCGATGCGCTGGAAATCCTGCGCCATTGCCGGGATTGCCGCATGTACTGCGAAGGCGAACTTTGTCTGATTTGTCAGTCGAGTCATCGGGATGACGGCCTGCTGTGCGTCGTTGAAACTCCGGCCGACGTGGTGGCCATCGAGAACGCGGGGTTCTACCGCGGCAAATATTTCATCCTCATGGGTCATCTGTCTCCCCTCGACGGCATCGGTCCCGAGGAACTGGGACTGGACCGTTTTCCCGAACGGTTGGCGCAGGGCGTGCGCGAGGTGATCCTCGCCACCAATCCGACGGTGGAAGGGGAGGCAACCGCCCATTTTCTCGCGACCCTGGCGGAGCGGGCGGGGGTGCGGGCGAGCCGCATCGCGCATGGGGTGCCGATGGGTGGCGAATTGACTTATGTCGACAGCGGTACCTTGTCCCACGCCTTCAGCGGCCGCCATCGGGTGGCGCACAGTGGCGATGTGTCCGACTCGACGACCGAAACGCTTTAAAGGTTCGACGGCTGCGAAGGAGTAAGCCCCATGGCCGAATGCATTTTCTGTCGCATCGTCAAAGGCGAATTGCCGGCCCAAGTGATTCATGAAACGCCGTCCGTGATCGCCTTTCGCGACCTGCATGCCCAGGCGCCGACCCATGCATTGGTGATTCCCCGGCGCCATATCGCCACCCTCAACGACCTCACGCCCGAGGACGCCCCGCTGATTGGCGATATGATGCTTGCCGCGCAGGCCGTGGCGCGGCAGGAAGGCATCGCCGAGCGCGGCTATCGCACCATCATGAACTGCAATCTGGCTGGCGGGCAGACGGTGTATCACATCCACTTGCATGTGCTGGGCGGCCGCCAGATGACCTGGCCGCCGGGTTAGCACGGCATGCTGGGAGAGTCCCATGCAGGGTTCGGCAAGCGCGCCTACAAGGGCAGGCATCCATGATCGTTCATCGGGTCCACAGGCCACAAACCTCATGCCGGCTCCGCCGCGGAGCGCCGATGCGAGCGATCCACCGCACGACAACATGGCCCCTGACTGTCCTGCATTCACCGTCTTGAGCCGGCCGCAGCGCCGCAATCGGTGTCCACGGGCTATTTCGAGGCGCTTGCGCGCTGATGTGCCGACTTTGACGATGAGTTGGAAACAGCGTTTTCACCACGATCTCTGCATAGGGCCTAGATGAGCGAGGATATTCTTGCCCGCATCGTGCGCCAGCTTGGCGGGACGGCGCCTGCGCCTCACCCGGGATCCCTGCGTGATTTTCCCGGTCGGCTCAATCTGCCGCTGGATCTGCTGCCGATGCCCTTGGATCGCTTGCGTCCGGCGTCGGTGTTGATCCCCATCGTGCGCGATCCGGCGGGACCCCAGGTGTTGCTGACCCAGCGCACCGCCCATTTGCGCAATCATGGCGGGCAGATCAGTTTTCCGGGCGGGGGCGCTGAGCCGATGGATGTCGATGCGGCCCAGACGGCGCTCCGGGAAAGCCAGGAGGAGCTGGGCCTGCCGCCGGATCAGGTCCGGGTGGTGGGTTATCTGGATCCCCACGTCACTGTGAGCGGGTTTTGTGTCACGCCCGTGGTGGGTTTCCTGCCCGCCGATCTCATCTTGCAGCCTGATCCACGAGAGGTGTCCGAGGTTTTCCAGGTGCCCTTGGCGTTCCTGATGGATCCGGCGAACCACCAGCGGCGGGTGGCCCAGGTGCAGGGTCGGGAACTGGTCTATCACGCCATACTCTACGGGCCGTGGAACATCTGGGGCGCCACGGCGGCGATGATCGTCAATCTGCTGGACAAGCTCGCTCCAGCCTTGCCCGAGGTGGCTGATGATGAATGAACTGTTGCGGGTGATGGCGCGACTGCGCGACCCGGAAACGGGTTGCCCGTGGGATCGGGCCCAGGATTCCCGCTCGCTGATCCCCTATCTGCTGGAAGAAAGTTACGAGGTCGTGGAGGTCCTGGAGCAGAAGGCGCTTGATCCTGCTGCATTGCGGGATGAACTGGGGGACATGCTGTTCCAGGTGGTGTTTCACAGCCGGGTCGCGGAATAACACGGTTGGTTCGACTTTTCGGCGGTAGCAGCGGGCATCACGGAAAAGCTGATCCGGCGACACCCGCACGTATTCGAGGATGCTGGCCTGGGG
>JBAUIG010000264.1:0-3342 GCA_049682735.1 Candidatus Macondimonas sp.
CCTTTGAGCCGTTCGCCTCGAATTTCAGCACGCTCTCCTGCAAAGTCTAAAAAGACAGCAAGTGGCATTGTTTTGATAGCGCGCTTGGATCTGAAGACGCCATGCAAGACATCAATGTCGCAACCGACTCGGTTTTCACGTCCTTCCACACGCCCAATGCGTATGCAACACAACGCTTTGGAGTAAACAAGGTGACCACCAGCCATGTCCAGTCGGTTCAAATAAGACGCCTTGACGTAATCTTGCGAAATCTGGTTCGCTCGATACCTGAACCGAGGGTTTTCCTGAAAATGGACACCCAAGGTTACGATCTCGAGGTCTTCAAAGGTGCGCAAGGGGTGCTGGATCTCATTTTCGGCCTTCAATCCGAAGCATCCGTGCAGCCGATTTATGAAGACATGCCAGGTCACATGGAAATCCTTCAGAAATGCCGAGAACAAGGATATGAGATAACGGGCATGTACCCTGTATCTCGCGATCACGGCACCCTCAAGCTGATCGAGTTTGATTGTGTGATGGTGCGATAACAACAAGGCAGAGGTTGCCCCAAGGCGCGGAACTGCGAATCATCCCCGATTTCGCGGCATGAAAGCTTTGGATGTCAGGGGCTTGGTAACGTCGCGGGATAAGGCGGTGGCGCAGTATTATGCAGTCCGATATAAGGCGCGTTACGATCCCTATGTCCTTATCTTCAACGGCGATGCCGAGAGATTGGCGATGTTGATCTCGGCTTGTACTCGCGCGCCCTTGAGAAGCAGAGGGAGTATCTGTTCGATTAAGGGCAGGAATTTTGCTCCGTTTCTTTCGCGATAAAAAAAGCCGCCGGGGATTATCCGGCGGCTTTTTGATGAGCTCAATCCCCAGATCAGGCGGCGGTGCTGGAGGTCAGCCTGGTCAGTTCGGCCACACGGGCCACACATTGGACGGCAAAACCGCCTAGGGCATAAATGCCCCATGCCAGAACCACGAAGCCCCAGTGGATGGGCGCCGCAAACAGTTCTTCGGCGTAGAAGAAGGTGTGGCCCCACTCATTGAATCCCAGATTGGGCATGATCAGAATGGGTCCGGCCACCACCAAGGACAACGGAACAGATATGCGCTTGGTAAACTCGGGTATGCGGGTATGTACCCACATCCAGCCGAAGGTTAGTCCAACCAGGGCGGCGGGGATAGCGAAGTAGAACAAGGCAATGTGAGTCGGGGTGAAGTCTGTATCGCGAACCGTGGTCTGGTGCCAGGCCGCATCCGCCTCGACAAACAGACCAAAAATAACGGCAGCCAGAATGCTCGCCACCGCCAGCAGGGTGAGTGCGTAATAGTAGCGCTTCAGTTCTTCCTGTGGCGTGATGGACATCACATTGCGATCTCGTGTAAACCACAGTACGGCGAGCGCCACGGCGCCGACCAGGGGGATGACGGTCATCTGGACGTAGAACAGGCTCATCCAATAGGTCTGGAATTCCGGTTCGAAGTAATCCATGCCAACCGTAAAGGAATAATTCTGTTGGTACCAGCGATAAACGCCAAACAATAGGCTAGCTAATATGCCGACGGCAGCGGCGAACATCCACGGCCCCCGTATGGATGGAGCCGCCTCGGTGGGGACAGTGACCGCCGGACTGGCTTGAATAACCGCACTCATGTCTATACTCCTCGTGCAAAGTGTTTTTTTGGAAAAACCATGATCTGTGTCATGTATCGTCGTACGCTACGGCATCTTGAACGTACGGTCAAGAGCTTTTGGATGAATGGTCAGACATACCTAAATTAGATGTGGATGGCTTTACCATCGGCATGGCTGCAATGGCGAGTGTCCTGTGAAATCAAAGACGTGCCATGCCCCAGTTGAATGACCCGCTCTCGCTCATGCGTGCCCTGTCCAAGCTGGGAGTCTGCTCCCGCACCGAGGCCGAGGCCGCCGTGCGGGCCGGCCGGGTCGCCGTGAATGGCCGCATCGTGCGGGATCCCTTGCGGCGCCTGCGCCTTGACCGGGATCGGTTGACCCTGGATGGCGAGCCCGTGCAGGCGGTCACGCCGCGCTATCTCATGCTCAACAAGCCCCGCGGTCTGGTGACCACCCGTTGGGACGAACGCGGTCGCGCCACCGTATTTTCTGCGCTGGGGGAGGCGGCCGGCTGGCCGGGACTGGCGCCGGTGGGGCGGCTGGATCAGGCCAGCGAGGGGCTGTTGCTGTTCAGCAATGATCATGCCTGGGCGGCCCGCGTGACGGCGCCGGGGAGTGGCCTGGAGAAGCGTTATCACGTGCAGGTGGATCGTTTGGTCGATGTGGCGCTGTTGACGGCGCTGCGGACGGGCGCGGATTGCCAGGGAGAATGGCTCCGGGTTGCTTCGGCTGCCATTCTGCGTCAGGGAGAGAAGAACACCTGGCTGGAACTGGGTTTGACGGAGGGGCGCAACCGCCATTTGCGGCGCTTGCTGGCGGCCTTTGATTGCGCCGTGTTGCGGCTGGTGCGCGTGAGCATCGGCCCACTGCAACTGGGGGAATTGACCAAGGGCGTCTGGCGGTCCCTTAGTGCGGAGGAGATTGCCGTGCTGGGTGGTACTGACGCGCGGCCGGTCAAGGTCCGGGAGCGATGATCCGAACCCGGCTCGCGGCTTCCCGTGCCCGCACGCGAGCCTGCTCGATGCTGTCCCCTCGTGCCAGCGCCACTCCCATGCGTCTCTTGGGGGTGGCATTGGGTTTTCCGAACAGGCGCAGATCGCTTTCCGGCACCGCCAGTGCCTGTTCCAAACCTTCGAAGGCCACACCGACCGCCGCCATGCCGCCATAGATCACCGCGCTCGCCGCCGGCCGCTGCATCCGCGTATCCACCGGCAGCCCCAAGATGGCCCGGGCATGCAGCTCGAACTCGCTCTGGATCTGGCTCGCGAGGGTCACCAGCCCGGTGTCATGAGGGCGTGGACTGACCTCGCTGAACCAGACCTCATCGCCGCGCACGAACAACTCCACGCCGAAAATCCCCCGGCCGCCGAGCCGGTCGGTGACCTGCAAGGCAATCCGACGGGCACGCTCCAGTGCCTGCGCGCTCATGGGTTGGGGCTGCCAGCTTTCGACGTAATCGCCATCCACCTGGCGATGGCCGATGGGCTCACAGAACCGGGTCTGGATCTGTCCCGTCGCGTCGAGCGCGCGCACCGTGAGCAGGGTGATCTCGAAATCGAAGCGAATCCATTGTTCGACGATCACGCGACCCCGGTCCACCCGGCCGCCTGCACGGGCGGCCGCCCAGGCGGTCGGCACCTCGTCCAGCGTGCGGATGACCGATTGCCCCTTGCGTGAGGACGACATCACCGGCTTGATCACACAGGGCAGGCCGATGC
>JBAUIG010000265.1:0-2720 GCA_049682735.1 Candidatus Macondimonas sp.
GCCTGCGCCCACCAGGATCACGTCATGATCCACCTCGGCCGTGCCGTGCAGCCTGTGCACACTCATGAGCGCATGACCGCCTCCACCTCGGCGATTTCCTTTGGCGCCTGCGCGGTCAACACCTCGCAGCCCGTGCGCGTGACCACCACATCATCCTCGATGCGCACGCCGATGTTCGCATAGCACGGATCGAGATCCTCGGCCGCCCGCAGGTACAAACCCGGCTCCACGGTCAGCACCATGCCTGGCTCCAGCACCCGCCATTGGTCATCCACCTTGTAATCGCCCACATCGTGCACGTCCAGCCCCAGCCAATGGCCGGTGCGGTGCATGTAATGGCGCCGATAGCTCTGGGACGCCAGGATCTCCTCCAGGCTGCCCGGCAGGATCTTCAGATCGCGCAGGCCTTCGCACAATACCCGCACCGCCGCCTCATGGGGAGCGTTCCAGTCCGCGCCGGGTTTGACAGCGGCAATGGCGGCAGCCTGGGCGGCCAGCACGCAGGCGTAGATGTCCCGCTGGGGACCACTGAATCGCCCGCCCACCGGGAAGGTGCGCGTCACATCGGCGGCGTAGCCCTCCAGTTCGGCGCCGGCATCCACCAGCACCAGATCGCCCTTTTTCAACACCGCTGCGTTTTCGATGTAATGCAGGATGCAGGCGTTGGCGCCGCCGCCGACGATGGGCGGATAGGCATGGGTGGCGCCGTGGCGCGTGAATTCGTGGGTGTATTCCGCCGCCAGGGCATACTCGTGCCAGCCCGCACGGCACTCGGCCATGCCGCGCACATGGGCCGCCGCCGTGATCGCCGCCGCCCGGCGCATCAGGGCCAGCTCGCCGCGCCCCTTGAACAAGCGCATCTCGTGCAGATGATGCTCCAGGGACATGATTTCCCACGGCGCATGGACCCCGGCGCGAGACTGTTCCTGCAGACGCCTGACCCAGCCCACCACGCGCTGATCGAAACCGGCATCCCGCCCCAGGGTGTAGTGGATGCGTGACCGTCCCTCCATCAGACCCGGCAGGATGTCGTCGATGTCTTCAATGGGAAAGGCGTCATCGGCGCCAAAACGACTGCAGGCGCCCTCCGGTCCCGCACGCAGACCGTCCCACTGCTCGCGGTCGGGGTTGCGCTCGCGACAGAACAGGATGTATTCCCCCTGCGGTCGACCCGGCATCAGCACAATCACTGCTTCGGGCTCGGGAAAGCCGCTCAGATACAGAAAATCACTGTCCTGACGGAAGGGGTAATGGGTGTCGCGGTTGCGCACCCGTTCAGCCGCCGACGGCAGAATGGCCATGCCCCGCTCACCAATGAGCTGCATCAGCCGTCGCCGGCGACGCGCGTATTCCGCCATCATGGCTCACGCTCCGCAGCGACCTTCCTCGCCTGCGCCCCTTCCGCATGCATCAGGAGGGCTCCCATGCGCACATATTCAACCAGCTCGGCATAGGACTCCTCATCGTCCTCGTCCGTCAGCCCGCCGCCGCGCAACCGAGCGATTTCGGCAAAATCGGTGATGATCTCGCGCACCGCTTCAGGCGCATCGGCCCAGTCAGTGCCCGCCTCCACCAAGCCATACAGGAACCCCTGTGTCCACTCGGCCAGCGACCCCACCCGCACATCCAGTGCAACTGCATCGGCGGGGAGCAAGGGCGCAAAGGCCAAATCGGTATCTTCCAGCGCGGCCTGGCTTTCGGACAGCATGCGCCGCAATACCGCGTGTGCGCCTGCGTTCACGTGCTCATCGGCATCCCGCGCCCAGCGCTCCAGAAACGCGTCGATCACAGCCGCCTTGGCACTGCCACAGGACAGTCCGCAGACCTGACCATGACATTCCGCCGGCCCAGGGCCGTCCGGACAGGTCATCAGCGTCTCGGTCAGAAGTTCGAAGCTCACCCGTTGCGCCATCCAAACACCCCGTCACGATTTGCGTGATCACTCAATGGGATCCGGTTTGCCCCATGTCCTGGAGCGCTTTATAGTCTATCCGTTCGATTCGTGTCGCTCTCCCCTGCGTGGATGCGCCCATGAGCCAATCGGTGTTTGATCGTCTGGAATCGCAGGTGCTGGCCCTGGTGCAGCAAATGGAAATGCTCCGCCAGGAGAATGCCGTTCTGCGCCTGCGGGTGGACCAACTGGCGACCGAACGCGCCAACCTGATGCAAAAGAACGAATTGGCCCGCAGCCGCATCGAAGCCGTCGTCAACCGGCTCAAGGCCATGGAGCACACCGCCGGATGAACGCACCCTCGGCTGAGCGCACCACCGTCAGCATTCAATTGCTGGAACGCAGCTATCAGGTGTCCTGCACCCCCGCCGAACGCGCCCTGCTGCTGGCCTCGGCCGAGCTGGTGAGTGGGAAAATGCAACAGATTCGTGACAGAGGCAAGGTCGTGGGCCTGGAACGCATCCTGGCGATGACCGCACTCAATTTGGCGGAAGAGCTGTTGCGCCAGCAACAAGCCGCTGCCGGTTCCGAAGGCCTGGATCGTCGCATGGAAGCGCTGCATGAGAAAGTGCTGCACGCCATGGAAGGCCCAGCCCCTTGAGCTCTTGCATCCGGAAGATCCACACGCCAGACTAGCCCAACGACGCCTCCTGCGGTGTTCGAGGGCCGCCCAGGGTACCCTTGAGCCTAAATACAAACCCCGGGTTGGGATCGAATGGTGCCCTTGTGCAGGTCCGCCCCGCAGCGGAAAGCCTTCAGGTACCGTCAT
>JBAUIG010000266.1:0-4121 GCA_049682735.1 Candidatus Macondimonas sp.
GCGACAGCCTGACCATCGACACCAAGCAGCGCAACGATTTCGTCACCGAAGTCGACCGCCAGGCGGAACAGGAAATCATCCAGATCATCCACAAGGCCTATCCGGACCATGCCATCCTCGGCGAGGAGAGCGGGCAGATCGGCGACAACGAGGTGACCTGGATCGTCGATCCGCTGGATGGCACCACCAATTTCATCCATGGCCTGCCCCACTATGCGGTTTCCATCGGCATCGAGGTGCGTGGCCGGCTGGAGCATGGCGTCATCCATGACCCGGTGCGCGGGGAGATTTACACCGCTTCCCGAGGAGTGGGGGCATTCCTGAATGACCGGCGCATCCGCGTGACGCCGGCCCGTAGCCTGGAGGGCGCGTTGATCGGCACCGGCTTGCCGTTTCGCGACTTTACCCATGCCCCGGCCTATTACGGCATGCTGCAGTCCGTCGCCAGCAAGGCCGCTGGCATCCGGCGCGCGGGGTCTGCTGCGCTGGATCTCGCCTAAGTCGCCAGCGGACGGCTGGATGGCTATTGGGAGCTAGGGCTGAAGCCCTGGGATATCGCCGCCGGCGTGGTCCTGGTTCAGGAAGCCGGCGGCATCGTGGGGAATCTGGTGGGGGAACCCGATGGATTCATGGATTCAGGCAATCTGGTCTGCGGCAATCCACGTCTGTTTGCCGCCTTGGTGCGGGACATCCAGCCCCACCTCACACCCAGCCTGATGGCGCGCAGCTAAAAGCCTGTGCCCCGGCTCGGCCGGAGGCGTCGCGGCCTTAGAGCTGATCCTTGGGCCCTTCGCGCACCATGGGCAACAGATGCTCACGGCGCACACCCATCTGCAGGGCAAGGCTGCTCGCTACATATATGGTGGAATAGGTGCCGATAATGGAACCCACCACCATGGCGATGGAAAACGGCCGCAAGGTGTCGCCACCCAGCACCAGCAGCGCCATCAAGACCAGGAAGACCGTCAGATTGGTCATGATGGTGCGGGACAGGGTTTGATTGACCGAGGTATTGATCACTTCCGTTGGCGTCAGGCGGCGCAGCTTGATGAAATTCTCCCGGATGCGGTCGAAAATCACGATAGAGTCATTGATCGAATAACCGATGATTCCTAATACAGCGGCCAGTACGCTCAAGTCAAAGCTGACCTGGGTCCAGGAAATGACCCCGATGGTGATGATCACATCATGGACCAGGGCGATGATGGCGCCGGAGGCCAGGCGGAATTCAAACCGCAGGCCCACGTACAACAGTATCCCCATGATGGCGATCAAAAGGGCCAATCCGCCTTGATTCGCAAGCTCCTCGCCCACCTGGGGGCCTACGTATTCCACCCTCAGGAGCTGGACGCCCGGATCATGGCTGGCAAGAACCGCCAGGACCCGCTCGCCCAGTTGCTTGGCTTCGACCCCTGTCTGGGGTGGTAGCCGCACCAGCACATCGCGATCCGCCCCGAAACGCTGGGCCTGGGCATCGTCAAAGCCCCCAGCCGCCAGTTGCTCGCGCACGGTTTCCAGATTGACCGACTCCGGATAGCGCACTTCCAGTAACATGCCGCCGGTGAAATCGATGCCGAAATTGATTCCCCGCACGGCCAGTCCCACGACGGACAACAAGATCAACAGCCCCGAAATGGCGAACCAGACATAGCGCTGGCCCATGAAGTCGATTTTGGAATTGTGAGGAAACAGCTCCATGTGACGCGCTCCTAGATGGACAACTGGGTGACGCGACGGTTGCCATAGATCAGATTGACCAGGGCCCGCGTTCCGATGATGGCAGTAAACATGGACGCCAGAATGCCCAGGGTCAACGTGACCGCAAAGCCGCGCACCGGGCCGGATCCCAGCCCGAACAACAGCGCTGCGGCAATGATGGTGGTGATGTTGGAGTCGGCGATGGTGGAAAAGGCCTTTTCATAGCCGGAATAAATCGCCGCCTGCGGGGTGCTGCCGTTACGCAGCTCCTCGCGTATCCGCTCGAAAATCAGCACGTTGGCGTCCACCGCCATGCCCACCGTCAACACGATCCCGGCGATGCCCGGCAGGGTCAGGGTGGCCTGCAGAATCGACATGAGCGCCACCAGAATGACCACGTTGAACAACAGGGCGAGGTTGGCAATCAGTCCAAACACCTTGTAATAGACCCCGACCACCAGCACCACCAGGAAAAACCCCAGCAGCACGGCATCCCAGCCTTGTTCGATATTTTGCTGGCCCAGACTGGGACCAACCGTGCGTTCCTCGATGATGTCCACCGGTGCGGCCAGGGCGCCGGAGCGCAGCAACAGCGCCAGGTCGCGCGCCTCCTGGGGGGCCAGGCCGGTAATCTGGAAGCGATTGCTGAAAATTCCCTGGATGGTGGCAATGCTGACCACCTCTTCCACGGTGCGCCGCACCCGCACGGTCTGGCCATTCTCGGTACGCAAGTCGCTGCGATTCTCGACAAAGACGACCGCCATCTGGCGGCCGAGATTCTGGCGGGTGGTATCCCCCATCCGGGCTGCGCCGCGGCTGTCCAGGGTCACATTGACGCTCGGACCGCCAGACTGTCCATCAAAGCCGGACGAGGCATCCACCAGCTGATCGCCGGTCACGATCAGTTCGCGCTTGAGCAGGACCGGGAAACCGTCACGGTGCTTGTAGAGTTTGTCCCCCACCGGCACCTGGCCGGTCCGGGCAGCCTGAGCGGCATCGGCGTCCATGTCGACCAAGCGGAATTCCAAGGTTGCGGTGGCCCCGAGGATTTCCTTGGCCCGCGCCGTATCCTGGACCCCAGGCAGCTGCACGACGATGCGATCCCTGCCTTGTTGCTGGACCACTGGCTCCGCCACACCTAACTCATTGATACGATTGCGCAAGGTGTTGAGGTTTTGCTGCAGCGCGAAACTGCGCAACTGTTCCTGATCGGCCTCGCTCAGCCGCAGCATCAAGGTGTCGGGACGACCCTCCGGGGATTCCACCAACAGCTCCGGATAGGTTTTACGCAGCCCGTCATGAGCCGCCGGGCGATCGGTGGCATCACGCAACACGATCGTCAGGATGTCCCCGCGCCGTTCGATTCCGGCGTAACGCACCCCCATTTCGCGCAAACCGCGGCGCAGATCGGTCTCGTAGCGCTCCAGGCGCTGGGCAACTGCCGCCTTCATGTCGACTTCGAGCAGGAAATGGACCCCGCCGCGCAAATCCAATCCCAGATTCATGGGGCGGGCGCCAATGCCCAACAGCCAGGCGGGCGTACGCGGCGCAAGATTGAGGGCCAGAACATAATCCCCGCCCAGGGCCTCGGCCAGTTTCTGACGGGCGAGCAATTGGGTTTCGCTGTCCAGGTAACGCACCAATACGCGCCCGTCTTGCGCCTCGATGGCTCGGGGCAGCAGTTGGTTTTCCTGCAGTACCCGCTTGATGGTGTCCACGGTTTCGGACGCAACCGGCGCATTGCGGGCGCCCGTGATCTGGATGGACGGATCCTCGCCAAACAGATTGGGCAGCGCATAGAGACAGGAAATCAGCAGCACCAGCATGATCAGTGCGTTCTTCCACCCGGAATAGCGATTCATCGACGCATTACCCTCGCCGGCCGTGATCAGGATTTCTTTTTGAGCGTGCCCTTGGGCAACAACGCTCCTAGCGATTGCTTCTGCACCTTGATGACCACCTTGTCGGCGATTTCGAGATCCACGAAGCTTTCTCCCAGCTCCACGATGCGGCCAGCCAGACCGCCCGTGGTCAGAATCTCATCACCCCGGCTGAGGGTCCCCAACATCTCCCGGTGCTTTTTGGCCCGCTGGGTTTGGGGTCGGATCAGGACGAAATAGAACACCACGAACAGTGCCACCAGCGGCAGCAGATTCAACCAGAGGCTGGGTTCCTGAGGGGCCTGCTGGGCCCATGCGTCGGCAATGAAAAAGCTCATGATCCTGCGTTCCTGTCTGTGTCATGGCCCCGGGGGGCTCCCGAATCGGCGGCCATTATGGCACAGCCACCGCCGCGCGCCCCTCGCGGGCATAAAATTCGCGTTGAAAATCCTCGAATGTTCCCGAGTGGATGGCCGCTCGCATGCGGGCCATCAGGTTCTGGTAATAATAGGTGTTGTGATAGCTGGCCAGGCGGGCGAACAG
>JBAUIG010000267.1:0-1764 GCA_049682735.1 Candidatus Macondimonas sp.
GAACTCATCGCTCCCATCGAAGCGGTGCGCGGCTAGTTGGACCTGCCGGCCGATGCCTATACCTTCATGGCCGATACCGACACGCTCAAGGACTTTGGACAGGAGCCGCAGGGTTACCAGAATCTGGCACGTATCCTGTCCGGAATCAGTGACGCCAATCCCCCCACCACGGCCAACGTGACTAAGAGCGACTTCCTCTTTTACATCTACACCTCGGGCACCACCGGCATGCCCAAGGCCTCCATCACCAATCACGAGCGCTGGCTGGCGGCCCATGCCGGATTTGGCCATGTGATCTCGGGCATGCGTTCCGACGATATCTTCTACCTCACCTTGCCGCTTTACCATGCCACGGGGATGCTGGTGTGCTGGGGAGCCGTGGTCGCAGGGCCAGCCGCAGTGGTCATTCGACGCCGATTCAGCGCCAGCGAATTCTGGAAGGAAATTCATCATTATCGTTGTACGGGCTTTGGCTATGTCGGCGAATTGTGCCGCTACCTGCTCAATCGCCCCCCCCAGCCAGAGGATGCCGAGAACCCGGTACGCATGATGATTGGCAATGGCTTGCGGCCCGCCATCTGGCGAGAATTCCGCGAGCGATTTGCCATTGACAACATCTATGAATTCTACGCGTCCAGCGAAGGCAATGTGGCCTTCCTGAATCTCTTCAACATGGACAATACCATCGGTTTCGGTGGCGGCAATATTGCCTTGGTGAAGTACGACAAGGAGGCCGATCAGCCAGTCCGTGACGCTCAGGGTCATCTGGTCCCTGCGGATGATGGCGAGGCCGGTCTGTTGCTTGGCAAGATCACCAAGGCAACGCCCTTCGTCGGCTATACCCAAAAGGAAAAGACAGAGGCTGCGCTGCTGCGCAATGTGTTTAAGGAAGGGGATGTCTATTTCAACACCGGCGACCTGATCCGCCATATCGGCTGCCGCCATTACCAGTTCGTCGATCGCACCGGCGACACCTTCCGCTGGAAAGGCGAGAACGTTTCCACGACCGAACTGGAAAGCATCCTCAGCAGTCATCCGCACATTGAGGAAGCCGTGGTCTATGGGGTCCAGATTCCCAATACCGACGGTCGGGCCGGTATGGCCGCCATCACGCCTGCAATCCCGGAATCTGAACTGGATTTCCAGGGATTATTGGCGTTCGTGCGGCGAGAATTACCGCCTTTTGCCGTGCCGATTTTCCTGCGGCTGCGTCAGCAGATGGAAACCACGGGAACCTTCAAATACAAGAAAACCGACCTCAAAACGGACGGCTTTGACGTCAACAAGGTGGCCGATCCGCTCTATGTCTGGCTCCCCGGTACGGATCGGTATGTCCTGCTGACTCTACCCATCTATCAGGCCATCCAGAACGGCGAATATCGTTACTGATCACGCATCCATTTTCCTTGGAACAAAAAGGCCGGGTTTTCCCGGCCTTTTTTCATATTTCCCAAGATTACTTCAGTTGATGGTGATATCACCACCGGCACCAGCCCACCAACGAACGGTAGCGTTTGCAGGTGTCCCGACGCAGTATTGGCGATTCCCAGACAGAGCCCATGTTCCGAGCACTGGAAACCCGAGCGGGAAAATTAGGGGCCAAATGGTTGACACTTCCAGCCATGCCATTGATGACAATGGCCGGTGCAGCACTGGAAATCAGATCGTAGTAAAGGGCACCGAAAGACTGCGCGGGCCCACCATCAAAACTTAACCCTGCCCCGAAACATCCGCCAAGTACTCATATGATAGGGGTTCCATTCC
>JBAUIG010000268.1:0-3894 GCA_049682735.1 Candidatus Macondimonas sp.
GTTGAGTCACATTCGACATCGCACCAATCGTCCGTCAGGCAATGGCAGATTGGCTCACCGCCGGTAGGCGCGCTGGCAAGGCATCTTTCAGTTTGGATCGCAAATTTCGTAGCAGTCGCTCGGTGGCAGGCCAGTCGATGCAGGCATCGGTCACCGAAATGCCATAAGCCATCTTGCTGCGGTCGGCGGATATTTTCTGTGTGCCCCATCCGATGTTGCTTTCCAGCATCAGGCCCAAGATCGAGCGGTTGCCCTCGAGGATCTGGTTGGCCACGTTTTCGGCGACCAGGGCTTGCAGGGCCGGATCCTTGTTGGAATTGGCATGGCTGCAATCGATGATCAGGTTTTCCGGCAGCCGGGCCTCGCGCAAGGCCCGTTCGCACACCGCAACGCTCACCGAATCGTAATTGGGTTGCTGGCCACCGCGCAGCACCACATGGCCATGGGGATTGCCGCGAGTACGGATGATGGCGCTCTGCCCATCTTGATTGATGCCCAGGAAACTATGGGGGCTGGACACCGAGTGCAGGGCGTTGATAGCCACTGTCAGGCTGCCATCGGTGCCGTTCTTGAAGCCGACGGGGGTTGATAGGCCGCTGGCCATTTCCCGATGGGTCTGGGATTCAGTGGTGCGCGCGCCGATAGCCGTCCAGGTGATCAAGTCGGAGAGATACTGGGGCACGATGGGATCCAAGGCCTCGGTGCCTGCCGGCAGGCCCATCTCGGCCAGATCCACCAGCAATTGGCGGGCGATGTGCAGACCATCTTCGATGTGGAAAGAATCATCCAGATAGGGGTCGTTGATCAGCCCCTTCCAGCCAACTGTGGTGCGCGGCTTTTCGAAATACACCCGCATCACGATGAACAGCGTATCGCCGACTTCCTCGGCCAGCGCCAGCAGGCGATGGGCGTAATCCCGCGCCGCCTCGACGTCGTGCACCGAACAGGGACCGATCACCACCAGCAGCCGGGGATCGCGCCGTTCGAGGATGCGGCGCACGCTGCGTCGCCCTTCCAGCACGGTCCGTTCGCCTGCAGCACTCAAGGGAATATCGGTTTTCAATTCCCGTGGCGTGATCAACAGATCCTGGGCCACCACGTTGATATTATTCAACAATTCCTCGGACATGTTTCCCACTCATCTGTTGGTTCGGTACGGGATGGCACTTCGGGAGGGCAGGCAGGTCAGATGCGCAGACTGCGTGCGCCAACCATCTGGTGCAGGCTGCAGTAAACTCTTCACACCCGCGGCCGATTGATGCCCCATGACCGAACGACACCATCTCAAGCTGCTAACGTACAACATCCAGGTTGGTATCGAAACCAGCCATTACGGTCACTACTTCACGCGTGCCTGGCGCTACGCCCTGCCTTTTCGCTCACGCCATGAAAACCTGCACCGGATCGCCCAAATACTGCGCCCCTATGATCTGGTCGCACTGCAGGAAACCGATGCCGGCAGCCTGCGCAGCAACTACGTCGACCAGGTGGCCTATCTGGCCGATCAGGCGGGTTTCCCCTACTGGCACACCCGCGTGAACCGGCGCCTGGGCCGTTGGGCCCGGCACAGCATGGGCCTGCTCAGCCGCTATCGACCCACGGAGGTGCGCGAGGTCAGTTTGCCCAGTCGCATCCCTGGCCGCGGCGCCCTGATCGCCCGCTTTGGCGAGGAGGCCGACGGCTTGCTGGTGGTGGTGGCGCATCTGTCCCTGGATCGCCGCTCCCAGGCGAACCAGTTGGAATTTCTGGGTAGTCTCATCGGCGACAAATCCCATGCGATCCTGATGGGCGACCTGAATTGCAGTTGGGACAGCTTGCGCAGCCACGCGGCGTTGAACGGGCTGCGGGGTGGTCCCCACCCCCTCCCGAGCTATCCCAGTTGGCGGCCTACCCGCAGCCTGGATCATATTCTGGTGACCCCTGGCCTGGATATTCAGCATACCCAGGTAGTTAGCCATGTTACCTCGGACCACTTGCCGCTGGCCATGCATGTCACGCTGCCTCACGGTCTGCGATTGACGGAAGATCCGCTCGGCTGAGGTTTTTTCGCATCGACCATGGCGAATAACAAGCCGGTCACACACCAAGTCTCGCGTGATTGCTGCTGGCCTGTTTGAACACACTGTGGAAGCTGATCGTCTTCTGTCGGCGCTTGTATCGTCAACCCCAATGTTTCCATTTTCGCTACCGCCTGCAGACATGAGCCATGAAAAGAAAAGCCCCCGGGATGGGGGCTGAATCACTGGGCAGGAGATCGGAGTTTTGTTGTTTTTGTTTTGATAAGTCTCGGTGTGTGTTGTGTTGTGCATCCCTGCATACTCTATCAGGCAATACTGATGCCAGCGTTGATGAAGCGCCGCGCAATCGCAGATGGCGGTTTTCTGCAGCCAAGTTCCCAAATTCTGAGTGACTGGCTGGGGCACGGAGTGACCTGCCGGGTTGGGCTTTGTCGCGCCGCGTTTGGGTGCACCGGGATGATGATGTCCGCTGAGCCATCAAGGCCTGCGGGTATCACAATGATCTGTCACAATGCCCGACTAGGCTTAAGGCTTGGCTTCGTCGTTGTGGACGTCGGATTCATTCCAAAATTGCAAAATAGCTCAAAAACTCTCTTCGTTCCGGAGCATCGATCCATGGCGACGATACATTTCATTGGTGGTGAGAAAGGTGGCGTGGGCAAATCCCTGGTGGCGCGCCTGCTGGCGCAATATCTGATCGACCACAATGTACCGTTTCTGGGTTTCGACTCGGATCGCTCCCACGGCGCCCTGCTGCGCTTTTATCCCAATTACGCTTCGCCGGTGGTAATTGATCGTTACGAAAGCCTGGATACCGTGGTCGAAGCGGCGACAGAGGATGCCGATCGGCGAATTATTGTGGATCTGGCGGCACAAACCCATCAGCCCTTGGTGCAATGGATGGAAGAGTCGGGGATGCTGGAACTGACCCGTGAATTCGGCATCGTGGTGCGCTATTGGCACGTGATGGATTCGGGCAAGGATTCGGTGGATTTACTGGGCGCGCTGCTTGATCGTTTCGGCGACCAGCTCAATTATGTGCTGGTGCTCAACCAGCTCCGTGGTGATGATTTCGATATCCTGGAAAAATCCGGCCAGAAAGAGCGCGCCCTGACGCTGGGCGCCAGGATCGCCACCTTGCCCCGCCTGCACGAGTCCGCCATGACTCGCATCGATGCGCGCAGCACCAGCTTCTGGGCAGCGGCCCACAGCGGAGACAAGGAACTCACCGGTCTGGGCCTGCTGGAGCGCCAGCGCGTCAAGGTTTGGCTACGCAAGGCCTATGCCGAACTGGCGAACCTTGAGGTTTAAAGTCGCCTCCCATTGAGGCGGGTGAAACTCATCCCGCCTCAATGGAGCCTGATCAAGGCGCCGCATCAAAACTGACGCCCTTGATGAGCGCCCACACCGGTTGTCCCAGAGCAAGATCCAGGGTTGCCAGGGATTCGCGGGTGATGCGCGCGCGCAGGTGCGGGTCGCACCCCGGTTGCGCCCCGACCAAGCCGAGCAGCACTTCCGCGTAGGCACCGGCGGGATCGGTGTCAAGGCGGAGCACGCGCGCAGCGAGCTGGGTACGGATGCTGGTGCCCACCACGGGCGCCAAGGCGATGGCGACGTCGCGGGCGCGCACCCGCAGCCGCACCGGGGTGCCGACAGGGACTGCTATCTGCGGTAGCGACAGTCGCTGCCCGGCGACCTCGACTTCGGTCAGCACGTACTCCGGCACCTGCGCCGCCACATGGGCATCGAATACCACACCGCCCTCGAATGTGCCGGTGACGGCTTCCGCTTCCGGTTGCTCCAGCACGGTCTGCACCGCGCCGCGCGCCACCACGGATCCATGTGCGAGGATCAGCACGTCCCCTGCTAGTTGGGC
>JBAUIG010000269.1:0-8353 GCA_049682735.1 Candidatus Macondimonas sp.
TGCGGTCGAGCGCTTGGTGCTGGGGGCCGCGGTTCACGGCCTGGGCGGGGTTAATGGTGAGAAACAGTGTGAGGGCAAGTGTCACGCGGGAAAACGACCGGAGCAGCCGGGAACCTTTCATTACAAACCTATCCTGTAATGCTTCAGCACCCCGATCAAGGGCGCCCCTTAGCGTTGTTATGTCATCCGTGCGGGCCTTGACAGGGGCGGAGCCACCCAGGCAGCCACACCGTATCGCCGGCCATTATCACCATAGCGCATCGAATGGCCAAACATGCCGGGCTCGCGTCGCGGATGCACGCCGGCCATCCCAGGGCAATGCCTGTGCGGGGACATGCCCGTACCGACCCGGCGCTGCGTGGCGGCCTTATCGCTCCAGGGTATAGACGGCGTCGACGCTCGAATTGACCCCGCTTTCGGTGCGCAGCGTCCAGCGACGGCTGATCTGGTAGCGGGTGCGAAGCGTGCTGATGGCATTGAATACTCCCACGCCGTAGCTCACGTACAAACGTGGGGTGAGGTAGCGTCCGACGCTCAGTTCACTGGCAGCGGCGTCGCCTGTGTTCTTGATTTCGACGTCCTGCACGCCGAAGCGATTGCCGATGCGCTGGGCGAGCAATTCCCCACCCGCCAAGCCGACTGCGGCGGCGGCCCGGTTCATGGCGGCGCCGTCGTCGCCACTGGCCTGGTTCAGCGGCCGTCCCAGCACCAGATAGGCCAGCGCGTCGGACTGGGGCAGAAGCGGTTGGGAAAACACCTTCACATCCGGTTGTTGCACCAGGCCACGCACTTCGACCCCGACGGTCTGTTCCTGGAAACGGCGGCTGGCGCGCAGGTCGAGACCCGGACTATCCAGGGGCACGCCGGTGTAGAGAATCCGCCCCCGCTCGATGGTGAGATCCTGGCCATAGGCCCGGTAGCGGCCATCGAGCAGTAATTCGCCGCTGGCCACCGGTAGGGTGCCGGGGCCTTCGCGCAGGCCCAGTTGTCCCGTGATATCCGCCTTCAGGCCAAAGCCCTCGAAATGCACTTTGTCGCCCAGGATGACGCGCAAATCCAGCTCCCAGGGCAAGGCGGCCTGATCCGCCTCCGCAGAGGCCCCCACGATCACCTCATCGCTACTGGGGCGCACGGTTCCCTCCAGATCCTTGGGCTTGAGCAGCGCCTCGGGGACGGTGAGCTGACCGCGGATCGCAAGGCCGGTGGCGGCATAGTCCACGCTCATCTCCGGCGAGACCCGCACCCGCGCCTCGGCGGTATCGGCCACCAGTACGTCGCGGCCGGTCAGTTGTGCCTGCAGCCGGGGCTGGCCTTCGTTCAGGGCCATGAGTCCCTGCAGCGACAGGACGCCCTTGCCGGATTCCAGTTGGCCGGCCAGTTGGATCTGGTTATCTGGGGCAGGCGTGGCTGTGAGCCGGATGTCGCGCAATTGCAAGCCGGCGGCCGGCACATTGACGGTGCCCTCGGTCAATTGGGCATTGCCCGAAAAAACCAGCTCCTGCCAGGGGCCACGCACACCCAGATCCGCCGTCAGCCGGCCTTGGGGACGGTCGATCTGCGGGATCAAGAGGGCCAAGGGGGCGAGCGCGTCGGTTTCAAGCTGCAATTGCGCCTCGACGGGCAGGCCGCTCACCTCCCGCCAGCGGCCATCGTAGCCGGGAATCGTGAGTTCAGCTGCGAGACGGCCCCGTTCCCCGGGTGTTCCGGTCAGGTTGGCGACCAGTCCCTGATCGGTGGCCTGGCCGGACAGACGCAGCTCGGGGATGGTCAGAAAACGTTCGGGCGGCAGGCCGGCGATGGGGCTGCGACGCTCCAGCAGCACCCGGTCCGCTCGAGCCATCAGGGTCCCGGTGGCCTGCTCCGAGCTGCCCTGGGCGTTGAGCGTCCCTGCTACCGTTCCGGCCAGGGTCCATTCCTCGCCCAACACAGAACGCCACGGCGCGAGATCAAGGTCTGCAAGCTGCAGCTGCCCCTGCCAGCGCGGCGCCAGCCATTCGCCATCAGCGCAGAGCGACTGTTTGGCCTGGCGCAGACACAGCGCCGCGAGCCGGGCGTATTGTGGACCCAGCTCCAAACGCGCCGGCGCATCCAATTGCCAGGCCGAACCGGTTTCCGGGCGAACAGACAGGGTGGTAATTTGACCCGCCCAAAGGGAATCCCGCCAACCACCCGCGGCGGCCATTTGCACCGCGGCGCCCTCTCCTGTGACGTCCAGGGACAGTCGGTGTTCTGCGGGACGGCCGCGCAGCTCGAGCGTAGCCTGCGCCACAGTGCGCTCTCCCAAGTCGAGTTGGCGGACCGCGAGGTCGGCCTGCAACGGGGCATCGCGGCCTTGCCATTTCCCCGCCAGACTCAGCTCATTCACCCGATAGGTTTCCCAGCGCACGTTCCGCGCCGATCCATCCAGGCTCAGACGTGGGTTGTCCTGGGCACCCTCCGCACGCACCGAGGCCTGGACCCGGCCACTGGCACCCGGCCACAGGTCAGACAGATCGGGCACCCGCAGATTGGCGTCCAGTCGCACTGCCGGGCCCCACTGGCCCTGTGCCTGCAGTTGGGCCTGACCGGAACGTGCATCCAGCCGCTGCAGCGTCCATTGCGATCCCGCGCCCTCCAGCGCACCCCGCGCCTGCACCTGCCGCCCGCGCAACTGGCCTTGAAGGGTGCGCAAATCAACAGCGGCAGCCAGTTGCTCGGGAGAGCGGCTGCCGCGCGTGGACAGATCAAACCCCAGACGGCCAGGCCAGCGCGGATCCAGCGTGCCCGGATCCAGACCCTGCCCCTGCAGCGCCAGATCCCAGGACACCGCAGGCGTCCAGCCGATATGGCCTTGGCCGCGCAGGTTTCCTTTCAGCAAATTGCTGGCCTCGATGCGTTCCAGCGTCAATCCCTGGCCATTTCCCTGGCCGACCAACGCGATGTTGGCGGTCTGGTTACCGGCCCAGGCGCCGGCCAGTTGGGCCTGCATGTTCAGGCCGAAGCGCTCCAGCGTACCGTCCAGCCGAAGTTCGCCATTTGGGCTGTCGAAGGACGCGCCGGGCCAGCGCAAATCCTGCCAGGCCAGTCGCGCGGTGAGGGCCTGATCCGCTTGCCCCTGCAGCGGCCAAACCCCTTCGCCTTGCACCTGTCCCAGCGGTGTATCGAGCATCAGGCGATCCAGGCGCGCGGCCGTGGAATCCACCGTTCCTGCAAGCTGACCCTCCCAAGGCCCTTCCGGGGTCCCTTCGCCGTGCAGGACTGCTTGCAGGCGCGCGTGGCGCAGATCCCCGTCGCCCTGGGCCGTCGCCGTCAATCGCAGCGCCTCGGGCAGCTCGGCGCGGAATACATGGGGGCTGAGATTCTGCGTGGTCCATTCGGCCTGCCAGCGCAGCGCGCCCAAGGGTTCGGTGATGCGCGCGGCAAGCTGATAGGCGTAGGGCGGCGCCGCGGCATGGGCAATGCCGAGTTCAAGCAGATCGCCGTCCACCGCCAGCTCGCCTGCCCAGGGCGGCAAATCAGGAAGCGGCGCCTGGGCGCTCAGTCGCAATGCCAGCGGCCAGCGTCCGGCCAGCGCGCCGCTGCCTGTGCCGGTGAGCCGGAATCGTGAATGGATCACGGTTAGATGATCCAGTGACCACCGGCTGCCGGTGAGACTTAAATCGTCAAGCCGGCCATCGATACATTGTGGCGCCTCAGCGCCCGATTGATAGCAGCCGGATACAAGCTCAAGCCGATCCAGCCGCAGTGCCAGCGGCAAACTGAACGGCGCCGGCGGGCTGCCATCGCCCTCTGGGGCGGCGGGGGTGGGCGGCGCATGGCTGCGGAAATGCACCGCCTCCCCTTTGAGGCTTTCAACATGGAGCTGACCCCGCAGCAGGGCGGCAGGATGCCAGGCCAGTTCAAGTCGCGCCGCCTCCAGCGACCAGGTCGCGCCCTGCACCTTCAAGCCCTGGATGCTGAGGGGGCCAGCCAGCGATCCGTCGAGGACGTCATAGTCGAATGCAATGGGCGAGTGGGGCTGGAGCGCGCGTGCCAGACGGTCAGCCGAGTCCGGACGGGTGAGCAGCAGCGCCAGCGCACCGGCCAGGGTGAGCAGGACCAGCGTCATGCCGATCACGAGGATACGCAACAGACGCCTCAAAGCTCTGACCCCAGCGTGAGATGCAACCGCCACTCCGCATCCGGCTCATTCAGGGGCTGGGCGATATCGAGCTTCAGCGGTCCCACCGGACTGCGCCAGCGCAGTCCCAGCCCGGCGGCCGTCTTGAGATTCAGCTGGGAATCATCGAAGGCGTTGCCCGTATCCACGAAGGCCGCCATGCCCCATTGGCCCCACAGCATCTGCTCGAATTCCGCGCTGGCTGTCACCAGGTAGCGCCCGCCCTGCACCAGTCCTTCCCTGTTGCGTGAGCCCAGCTCCTGGTAGGCGAAGCCGCGCACGCTATTGTCCCCGCCGGCAAAGAAGCGCTTGGACAGCGGGACATCGGCCAACTGATCCACCACCGTGGCGCCGGCCTGCTGGCGCAGGATCCAGCGACTGCGCGTCCCCGCTGCATGCACCCAGCGCGTTTCCATGAGGGCCTGGCCAAACAGCGCCGCATCCGGAGAAAGATTGGCCAGCAGGTCGGTGCTCCAGCGCAAGCCGTGGCGCGGATACAAAGGGTCGTCCGTGCGGGTGTAGGTCCAGTTGGCGCCAGGCAGGATCGAGAGAATGTCATCTTCGGTGGCCGCATCCGCCAGCTGGAATCGTTCATGCTCCAGGTTCAGGCGCAGGGTCTGGCTCCAGGGTGCATTCCGGTCGATCCGTGCCACGCCCACGCTGATGATGCGGCTGGAACGGTCCTCGACATTCAATTCCCGCAGACCGCCGTTGAAATCCAGGGAGTCGGTGACGGGATTGTCGATCGGGATGAGATAGCTGAACTGGGCACTGGAATCGACTTCGGCCAGTTTCAATTGGCTGCGCCAGCGGTGGCCGGATGAGTTGACCAGGCGGTTGTCCCAGCCGAGGGTGCCGCGCGGCCCGGTGTCGGTGCCATAGCCGATACCGAAGGTGTATTTGTGGCGCTTGTTCGGATCCAGCGCCACCTCGATCGGGACGGCGCCATCCACCGCCGCTTCCGGGTGGGGAATCACCTCCACCCGTGAAAAATATTCGGTGTCATCCAGCGCGTATTGCAGGTCCAGCAGGCGGCGGGTGCTGTAAACATCCCCCGGTGAGAAAGGCACGAAGCGGGCCAGGAATTCGGGTTTCAGGATGTCCTGCTGCAGGCTCACGGAGCCGAACCGATAGCGACGGCCTGTGTTGAGCGCAAGCGTGATGGCGGCCGTGCCGGCGCCGGGATCGATGGCCAGCTTGGCAGGGTCAAAGACGGCATCCAGATAACCGGCCGCCAGCGCCCGTCGCCGCAACAGGGTCTTGCCCTCTTCATACTGCCTGTGATCGGCCACATCACCAGGCCGCAGGGTGAATGCCTTGACGGCCTCCTGCAGGCCAGCATTGTCGCTGCCTTCACCACGCAGGCTTAAATCAACCGTCGCCACCCGCACAGGAGCGCCAGGATCGATCCGGTAACGGGCCAGCCAGCCGCCCGCGCGGGGTATCAGCGCGCTGTCGATGTGCGGGGTGTAATAGCCGAAGGGCCGCAGGGCCTGCTCGATTTCGGGCCTCGCCTGCAGATGCAGGCGCTTCAGTCGCGACTCCGACATCGTCGTCGGATCTTCCTGCAACACCGTCAACAGGGCCCGGACATTCTTTTCCGGGTCCCCCGACACCCCCTCCACCTCGACGGTCAGGTTGAGCGCCCAGGCGGACGACATCCAGAAGATCAGGGCGATGGCCATCGGTACGACGATGGGCCAGCGCCTGAGAAAGGGGATCGGGAGTCTCAATCGGAAGCGCCCCTGCCAGGGATTATTCCGTTCCAGCACAGGCCGGTGCGGGACGGGTGGGAGCGGGAGTGGGTAGCCGCGCCAGGGCTTTGCCTATCACCCCCGCCCAGGCGGGATCGGCCGCTTGTGCCCGCAGGCGGCCGAGGACCGCGCGGGCATCGCTTTCGCTGCCGTCAAGCCATTCCAGCCCGTAGAAGCGCTCCGCGATCTCCGGGCTTTGGCCTTCGATCAGGCGATAGCTGCCGAGGAAGGCCGCTTCGCCGGCACGCACCACCACGCAGCGACCGGCGCTGGCCTTGCGGTTGAACCAGTAAGGCCGCTGGCCATCACTGAAGCCTGCCAGGACATAGTTTCCGGGCGCCAGATTCGGCAGCAGGAAATCACCGTTGTCGTTAGGGTAGGCCTTGGGAGTGGTCAAGTTCATGGCGAATCCCTGGCCGGCCGGCAGCACCAGCACGGCATAGGGTCGCGTTGCATCACCCGTCAATCGACCGGCCACCGCGCCCTTGCCGGCATCAGGGGCATGTTCAAAGGGATTCGTGGCGCAACCCGCCAGCAGGGCGAGCAGGCAACTGAACAGAACGAGGCCGCGTATGCGCATGAAGATCTCCCGTGGTTTGCAGCGAACTATAACCCGAGGATCGTATGAAAACCGCCCGCCCGTGGCGAACTGGATGGCGAAGTTGGGATTCAACCCGCGGGCTGTTCGAATGAGCGCATGGCCTGGCTTGCCGGAACAAACCGCCGCCCTCCTGTGCGGCGCCCAAATTTTCCCCGGCCCACCGGGTTAAAATGCCGCCATGACCGATGTAACCGCCTTGCTCGATGGACTGAATCCGCCCCAACGCGAGGCCGTTGGCGCGCCGCCCGGACCGGTGCTGGTGCTGGCCGGCGCCGGCAGCGGCAAGACGCGCGTGCTGGTGCATCGGGCTGCCTGGCTGATGGCGGTGGAAGGGGTGTCGCCCTATGGCCTGCTGGCCGTGACCTTCACCAACAAGGCCTCCGGGGAGATGCGCGCGCGCCTGCAACGCTGGGTGGATCTGCCGGCGGGGACGCTCTGGATCGGCACCTTCCATGGCCTGTCCCATCGCCTGTTGCGCCTGCATACCCGCGAGGCGGGTCTGCCCGAGGGCTTCCAGATCCTGGACAGCGACGACCAGCGCCGGCTGGTCAAGCGCGTGTTGCGCGCCCTGGAACTGGATGAGGCACGCTGGCCGGTGCGTCAGTGCCAGGCGTTCATCAACGCGCGCAAGGAAGAAGGGCTGCGCGCCACGGCGCTGGGCGCGGGCAACGATCCGGTCCATGCCCAGATGCTGCGCATCTACATCGCCTATGAGGAAGCCTGTCGGCGCTCGGGCCTGGTGGATTTTGCCGAGCTGCTGCTGCGCAGCTTCGAGTTGCTGCGCGATCATCCCGCCCTGCTCACCCACTACCAGCAGCGTTTCCGCCATCTGCTGGTGGATGAGTTCCAGGACACCAACACCCTGCAATACCGCTGGCTGCGCCAGTTGGCCGGCGTACACGGGCAACTGTTCGTGGTGGGGGATGACGACCAGTCGATCTAGGGCTGGCGCGGCGCCCGGGCCGATCATCTGCAGCGTTTCCTGAAGGATTATCCCGAGGCGCTGGTGGTGCGACTGGAGCAGAACTACCGCTCCACCGCCACCATCCTGGAGGCCGCCAACGCGCTCATCGCCCAGAACAGCGACCGCCTTGGCAAGGCGCTGTGGACCGAGGGCGTGCGCGGCGAACCCATCCGCTGCTATCGCGCTTTCAATGAGCGCGACGAAGCCGATTTTGTTGTCGCCACGCTGCAGCGCCTGGCCTTGGAGGGCACTGCGCGGCGCGAGATGGCGGTGCTGTATCGCTCCAATGCCCAGTCCCGGGTGCTGGAAGAGGCGCTGATTCAGGCGCGTGTGCCCTACCGGGTCTACGGCGGGCTGCGCTTCTTCGAGCGCGCCGAAATCAAGGACGCCCTGGCCTACCTGCGACTGACGCAGAACCGCAACGACGATGCCGCCTTCGAGCGGGTGGTGAACACGCCGCCCCGCGGCATAGGCGCGCGCACCCTCGAAACCCTGCGACAACAGGCGCGCGCGGCGAACCTCACCCTCTGGCAGGCGGCCCTGCAATTCTCCGGCGGCCGCACTGCCGCGGCGCTGACGGCTTTCCTGCACCAAGTGGACGCCCTGGCCCAGGCACTGGCGGGCTTGTCGCTGGGCGACCAGGTGGCCGAGGCGATCAACCGCAGTGGCCTGATGGCGCATCACGGCGCGGAAGGGGGCGAGCAGGGTCAGGGGCGGCAGGAAAACCTGCAGGAACTGATTCGCGCCGCCGGGGGTTTCACGCTCGATCCGGACGCGGGCACCTCACCACTCATGGAATTCCTCACCCATGCCGCGCTCGAGGCCGGTGAGATGCAGGCCGCCAGCGGCGAGGATGGCGTCCAGCTCATGACCCTGCACGCCGCCAAGGGGCTGGA
>JBAUIG010000270.1:0-4352 GCA_049682735.1 Candidatus Macondimonas sp.
GGGATAACAGGGGGGTCCAGCCAAGCGAGAAGCCCCGCGTGCGATTCCAGCCCAGATTGTCGACGGTGATGCCGTAACCCAACAAGGTGCCGCTGGCATCAATATCCAGCAGACAGCCCTTGCTGAAGGACATCGTATTGGTCGTGTGTCCAGCGCAAAACTGCGTCCCTTGTCGCGAACAATGCTCAGCGCCTGGCCGTGTCGCCCGACAGTGCCGGTTCGCTCATGGGGTTCATTTCGGCCTGGACCGCCAAAGGCAGGAGGGCCACAGCACAGGTCATCGACAGCATTTTGATCTTCATCAGTGTCTCCTCAGGTATCCACAACACACAACCGGGGAATCATTCGCAGCCTTGGGATCGAAACGTGAGGGGCACGCTTGAGCCAAGTTTCATCGCATGGCTTTTGATTGTGGCGAGTCTGGTCAGACTACCGCCAGATCAAGGGGATGACAGGCGGAGGGTCTTGCGCAGGGCGGATTCGAGGTCTGTGCGGACCTGGGCGAGCGAAAGATCAGCCCGGAAAGCGCGCACCTGCGTGACAGCCAGATCGGCATAACCACAGGGATTGATGTCGGCGAAAGGGGTGAGGTCCATGTCGACGTTTAGCGCCAACCCGTGGTAGCAGCAGCCGCGTCGCACCCGCAGCCCCAGCGCAGCGATCTTGGCGCCGGCCACATAGACGCCGGGCGCCTCACGGCGGGCATGGGCCTCGATGCCATAGCCGGCCAGCAGATCGATCACTGCCTGTTCCAGGGCATTGACCAGGCTGCGAATGCCCAGCCCCAGGCGGCGCAGGTCGAGCAGGGTATAGACGACCCACTGCCCGGGCCCGTGATAGGTGACCTGTCCGCCGCGGTCGCTGAGGATGACAGGAATATTTCCTGCCGCGAGGACATGTTCGGGCCGGGCGTGCATGCCCAGGGTGTAGACCGGCGGATGCTGCACGAACCACAGCGCATCAGGAGCATGGGCGTCGCGCTGGTCAGTGTATTGGCGCATCGCCTCCCAGACCAACGGGTAGGGCGCCAGTCCCCAATCCCGGACCTCCGGTGGGGGCGTTAGATCACCCACAACAGCCGCTTGTCGGCGCTCAGGTCACGGTAGAGGGCATCCAGCTGCGCCCGGCTGGTCGCGCGCAAGGTCACGGTTACGGAGAGGTAGGCGCCGGCCCGGCTGGGGCGCGTTTCGATGCCGACAATATCGGCTTCGCCGACATGCGCCGCGATCAGGGTGGAGACCAGCGCCAAGGGCTCATCGGCAATCCGCGCCACCGCCTTGATGGGGTATACGCAAGGAAAGGAGAGGATTTCCTCTGGCGTCATGGTGCGGTCACAGCAGGGCAGCGCCGTCACGCCAGCGCGCCAGTGCACTTTCCCAGAGATCCGACATGCGCCGATAGAGCGGGCCTGGACGCCCCGTACCGACGGCTTGCCCATCCAGTCGGGTGATGGGGATTACGGCGCGGGTGGAACTGGTCATCCACAGCTCTTCGGCGTCGCGCAGCGTGGCTTCCGGGATGTCGGTCTCCCGCACCGGCAGTCCCGCGGATTGGGCAAGGTGAATCACCAGTTGGCGTGTGATGCCGTGCAGGATGCGCGTATCCGCCACGGGGGTCAGGATCTGGTTCTGGTGGACCACGAACACGTTGCTGGCGGCGCCCTCGGTCAGCAGACCATCACGCAGGTAGAGCATTTCCACGGCTTCGGCTTCCTTGGCCGCCTGGCGCGACAGGGCATTGGCCAGCAGGGTGATGGCCTTGATGTCGCAACGCCCCCAGCGTGGATCCGGCTGGCTCAGTGTTGCAATGCCGGTTTCCAGCCAGGCGGCGGGTGGCGGCTTCAGCGGGTTCGCCATGGCGAACACGGTCGGCCGCAAAGTGGCCGGAAAGGCATGATCGCGGTGATCGTCGCTGCCGCGGGTCACCTGCAGATAGACCGACCAATCGCCCGGTCCCTGATGGCTGATGAGTTCGCCGATGAGCGCCTCCCAGCGGGCGCGGTCGAGTGGATTGTCCAGACGAATGGCCGTGAGGCTGCGTTCCAGCCGGTCCAGGTGCTCCGCCAAAAGAAAAGGCCGACCCTGGTAGACGGGAATGACTTCATAGACGCCATCACCAAACAGGAATCCCCGATCCAGCACGGAAACCCGCGCCTCGGCAAGGGGAAGGAAGGCGCCATCGAGATAAACGGTTGCGCGTGCGTTCATTTGAACCACAGCAGCAACCAGTGCCACAGCCGTTTCAGCCAGTTGCCGCGTTCGACTGCCTCCTTGGGATACAGCGGCGCTTCCAGCAAGGGTTCGTCATTGAAGCGCACCACCAGCTTGCCGATGGCCGCATCGACGGGCAGCGGCGCAGTCAGCTTCTCCTGCACTTCCGCCAGGGTTTTCACCCCTTCGTATTGCCCCCGGGGCACCGTGATGTAGAGATCCTTCGGCAGGGTCAGTGCGACCTTGTTGACCTTGCCCATCCAGACGGGGGCTTCCGTTACGACTTCGCCAGCCGGGTAGAGGCGATGGGTGCTGTAGAAGCGGAAGCCATAGTTGAGCAGTGCCTGACTGCTGTTCATGCGGTCATTGTCACTGGGGGTACCCATCACCACGCTGATCAGCCGCATCTGGTCGCGTTTGGCCGAAGACACCAGGCAGTAGCCGGCCGAGCTGGTGTGCCCGGTCTTCAAGCCATCCACACTGGCGTCGCGCCACAGCAGGCGGTTGCGATTGTGCTGCTCGATGCCGTTGAAGAGGAGCTGGCGAATCGAATACCAAGTGTAGTACTGCGGGAAATCGCGGATCATGGCCTGCGCCATCAAGGCGATGTCATGGGCCGTGGTGTAGTGGTTGGGGTCGGGCAGGCCGGTCGCATTCATGAAGTGGGTATTGGTCATCCCCAGCTTCTGCGCATACTGGTTCATCAGGCCGGCGAAGGATTCCTCGGCCCCGGCAATATGCTCCGCCAGCGCGATGCTCGCATCGTTGCCTGATTGCACAATCATGCCCTTGATGAGGGTTTCGACATCGATTTGCGAACCCACCTTGAGAAAGGTCCGGGAACCTTCCGCGCGCCAGGCCTTCTCGCTGATGGTCACTTGTTCGTCCAGCTTGAGATCGCCATCGGCGAGTTGCTGGAAAGCGACATACGCGGTCATGATCTTGGTGATACTGGCGGGTTCCACGCGGCTGTCGGCATTGTGATTCACCAGCAGTCGGCCGCTGTCCTGGTCCATGAGGACATAGCTGGTGGCATTGATCTGCGGCGGGGCCGGCACCGGGATGGGTGCGGCGAGGGTAGCGGTGGTCCAGAGCAGGAACAGACACAATAGGGTACGAGCAAGTCGGTTAGGCAACATGGGAGGTGGGGCCCTTCTCGGTGGCGTGCCAGAAGACGGGATACGGCTTCCCGCGGAAGCGCTCATTCTAGCCCTTGGCGCGATGCGCACAACCCCGCGGCGCCAAGTCGCTCGAGGAGCCACCGCCCCATATGGAAATGCACTGTCGCAGACAAAATCATGAGACGCCTGCCGCCTGCTGATTACCAGTCCTTATCGGGGTGATGCCAGGCATCGATTCAAGGCGTTGAATGTCGGATATCTAAACTCCGTCGCGTGGAGAAGCAGGGAAGGGTTGCAAAAGAGACCGCCCGGCGAGGGGCCGGGCGGGAAAGAGGAGGAGGGATCGTTCAGGGTTGGCGGACGGGGCGGAAGCCGCTGATGATGAGGACATCATCGGTGCCATAGCCGTCCTCGTCCATGGTGCCATCCACGGGATCAGCGCTGTGCTGGATGGAGACGTAGGCCGTACGACCGTCACCGCTGAACAGGAAACCGGTGGGCTCGGCCGAACTGTCCACCACGGAGAGCATTTTCACGCAGCCATCGGTTTTGATATCCCGATCCGCGCCATCCGGCAGGCAGGCCCAGATGTCGCCGTTGGGATTGTCCTCGATGACATAAGTATTGCGTGAGCCGGGCTGGAAGGCGAGGTTGTCAGGCTGGTTGAAGTCGGCATCGCCTTCCACGAGGCGATTCACCGTCACGGTGCGCGTGTTGTCGGCCTTGAGCGGCGCACGATCGACTCCGCACATCACCTCGCCATAGTTTTCGGCCGCGGCGTTGCCAGTGTTGGTCCAGCAGAAGCGCACGCCTTCACCGGTATAGGCGGGATCGTCGTGCAGGTCCTCGGGCCGGTAGTAGCCGGTGGCCCCGGCATTGTGGGCATCCACACGGGCATTGGCGGCGGTCACGCCCACCCAGGCGCCCTGGCCAATCTCACAGCCCTGGCCGAACTGCTGATTATTGTCCACGCAGGAAACCTGCAGGGCATAGACGTTACCGGCAAGCAAGGGGGACTGGT
>JBAUIG010000271.1:0-3511 GCA_049682735.1 Candidatus Macondimonas sp.
GCGCTTTCGCCGAAGGTGTAACCCACTACCAGATGAGCGATATAGTCTTCAATGTTGCTATCTGTGTAGCTGACATAACGGCCATCCAGACGGGCAAACAGGTTGTCGGTCAGATTGGCTTTCAGACCCAGGCCCGCGCCCACCACCGGCTCATCTTCCTCGAAATCTTCGAGGTTGGGATCAATTTTCTTGTAGCCATCCGCTTCATACCAGGCATAGCCGGCCGACAGCAACGCGTAGGGAGTGACCCGCCACTCGGGCATGAAGTTGTACATGAGGTCCAGGGTGGCCTGGGTCATTTCGAAATCGACCCCTTCAGCGCCTTCCACTTCGGCATCCACGCGCGAACCGACCAGTTCCAGGACCCAGTGCGGGGTGAACTGATAGCCCAGACCCAGCCGGTAACCTACGTCATCTTCGACGCCGGCCTTGTCGTCATCAAACCATTGATAAACAGCGCCGGGAGACACCACGAAGCCGCTCTCGACCGCAGCCTGCACGACGGGCGAGGCTAAAAGCAATGCGGCGGAAGCGCCGGTTAGATAGCTCAATTTGGATTTCATTCGTTCTGGCTCCTTAATTCACTACCCGGAAGGGAGGTATTTTCCAATTTACCGAAACACCGCAAAGGAGGCGATTACTGACCGTAGAAAAGCCGTTCTGCGACATTATTCAACCGGACGGCTTTCGCGAAATGCAGCTGAGACAGGGCCTGGCCGATGGGGAAAGGATCAAGGCCCAGCAGGCTGGCTTCAGCCCCAATGTAGGAAGCAACCAAGCCAACCTTAAGGCCGGCCACGATCAGGCAGGTATCGCAAATGAAGTTGCCGATGACAATGGGGCGACGGCCAGGATTTGCAGGTTCAGCTTCATCTGGGGTCGCAAAGGGGACATACAATGTTTGATCGAAGACAGTGTAAGTTTGGAAAATGCCGTTGGACGACATCGCCACGGCTTGCCCACTTACCTCGGCAAGGGCTTGATCTTCCATTAAAGTGGTTTGGGCATGCCCGAGGGCAGGGGCCAAGAGCATCAGGGCCGCACAGGACAGACGCTTCATGATGATTCCTCCATTCTTGTTGACAAAGTTATTACCGGAACAAAATTCACGACCGCCGAGGCGGTGGGGTCAATCCATGCTAACAGATGCGAGCTGCACTCGTTGATACAGACCGCTTTCATGCTAATGCTAATGCATGCGGTAGGTCCAGTGTCTCCACCTGCCGACGCACTGGCACAACGACCTTAGGTGCAATTGCCCCCTGCTGTAACAGTGTAGGCGCTATTTGCCAGGAATTAAAGATGAATGGTAGAGATGCGCGATTACTCATTGACCAAGCTTGCTATGTGCTCGCCCCACCTCGTTTGCAATGGGATTTGAGTGAGAAATCTCACACAAGCCAATCATTGGGCAGGTAGCGACGAAACAGATATTTACTTTGTCTTGTGGGGGTCGTCAAGCCATATGAGGCGTTAAGACAAGCCATGCACATCCGTGATGTTAGGATCTGTCCTTTTGTATCAGGCGCCGGAATGCGCTACCGCGCTTGATGTGTCAAGCGTCTGTGAATGAAATGCCTGCGCACCCTTGGGTGTGGGTGTTAACCGTCGACACGAATCAGCAATGCGTTAATGCCATTTGCTTTCATCTGAGCCCTCAAGGTTTCCATCTGCCGGGCATCGGTGATCGGGCCAACACGCACCCGATACCAGGTTTCACCCGCTTTGAGCACGGCCCTTTCTATGCGTGCCTCCATTCCCAGTAGCGCCAGGCTGGCCTTGACCCTATCGGCATCCTCGAAGTTGCGATAGGAGCCCACCTGCAGGATGAAGCGGCCAGATGGCGTATCAGCAGGCGGTGCGTTGGGTACGGGTACAGGAACAGGCGTCGATGGCGCTTTGCCCTTATCGGATTCCGGGAGGATGACCTCGCCTTTCTTCAGCAGTTCATAAAATTCATAGCGATCTGCCAGGGGTTCAGGAACAGCCGGCGGCTGTGTGGCGGGTGCGGATTTATCCGTCGCGGTCGATGCCGGTGGGGCAGGTAACTGTTGCGCTTGTCCCGGGAGTGGCGCCAACGGAGATGGCTGGTTCTGACTGATATAAAACAGTGCCGCCCCTGCCGCCCCCAGTGCCAGTCCCAAGAGCAGCCAGGCCCAGCCGGGAAAGCCGCCACGCACCGCCATGCGCGATGGTGGCGCACGGCGATTGCGGACGGGGCGGGGCGAACGGCTGGCCATCGGTCACATACGCTCGGGAGCCGAAACACCCAGCAGGGCCAGGCCATTGCGTAGCACCTGGCGCACGGCGGCAACGAGGCTCAGCCGCGCATTGCGCACAGGCGCCTCGGGCACCAAAAAGGTCTGGGCGTTGTAGTAGGCATGGAAATCCTGGGCCAGTTCCTTCAGGTAGTGGGCGACGTGGTGGGGCGCATGCTGACGCGCCGCGGCCTCGATCGTTTCCGGGTAGCGGGCAAGTGTGACCAGTAGCCGTTCTTCATGCGGACCGTCCAGCTGCTCCAGGTCTGCGTTGGCCTGATCAAAGACATCCCCCCGCTCTGCCAATTGGGCGAATACGCTGCACACGCGGGCGTGGGCGTATTGCACGTAGTAAACGGGATTGTCGGTGCTCTGGGATTTGGCCAGTTCCAGATCGAAATCCAGGTGCTGTTCATGCGAGCGCAGCACATAGAAAAACCGCGCCGCATCGTTGCCTACTTCATGACGCAGTTCGCGCAAGGTAACGAACTCCCCGGCGCGGGTGGACATGGAAATCTTCTCCTTGCCGCGATAGAGGATGGCGAACTGGATCAGCAGCACGGTCAGCCGATCGGCGTCCTCGCCCAGAGCGGTGAGGGCCGCTTTCACGCGCGGGACGTAGCCGTGGTGGTCGGCGCCCCAGAGATCGATCAGCCGATCGAAGCCGCGCCGGTATTTGTCGCGGTGGTAGGCGATGTCAGCAGCAAAGTAGGTGGGCACGCCGTTTTCGCGCACCACCACGCGGTCTTTCTCATCCCCAAAATCGGTGGCGCGGAACCACAGGGCGCCCTCGCGCAGCTCGGTGTGGCGGCTGTTGCGCAGGGCTTCGAGTCCCGCCTCCAACGCCCCGCTGTCGCTCAGGCTGCGCTCGGAGTACCAGCGATCGTAGCTCACCCCGAACTCGGCCAGATCATCGCGGATGTCTGCCAGGATGGCATTGAGGCCCGCATCGAACACCCGCCGGTAGGCCGCCTCTCCCAGCAGGACCCGGGCACGACTCACGAGAGCGTCGATGTAGCGTTCGCGATCGCCACCCTCCGGTTCGTCCGGCGGAAGCCCTGCAAGGACCTCGGCAGACGGACGCTGCAAGGCGCTGCCTTCGCGGTCGCGCAGGCCCTGCGCAATTGGCAACAAATAGTCGCCCTTGTAACCGTTGGCGGGAAAAGGCAGGGTTTCGCCGCAAAGTTCCAGATAGCGCAGCCATACGCTGGCGGCCAGGATGTCCATCTGGCGACCGGCATCGTTGATGTAGT
>JBAUIG010000272.1:0-2824 GCA_049682735.1 Candidatus Macondimonas sp.
TCTACACCTTCCTGCCCAACAACATCATCAGCCCATTCGTGGGTGTCGGTCTGCTGATCGCCGATCTGAGCAACCGGGTCACGTTCAATGAGGCCTCTGACACCATCGCCGCCGAGGGCGGCTTCGAGATTGGCTATGTATTGGATGCTGGCGCTCGCTTTCGCGTGAATGACAACTGGTATGGGAGCGTCGGGCTGCGCTACGGCCTGATCGACAGCCCAGAGTTGGAAGACGATCGGGGCAACACGATTGCAATCGAAGATCTGGAGATCCGCGAGATCCGCTTTGGCGTCGGGATGACCTTCCCGGGGTCCATCCTGCCGTTTGTGGCAGGCGGTAACTGACCTTGGGGGTCGCCGATCCGGCGGCATGAATACCGCGCTCCGGAGATCCCGCTTGCGCATATGGAGTTGTCAACATGGATGATCAACGCACAATGAAGGACGATTCACAGGTTTCGCAACCCGTCGCAGCCTCATACCAGCAAAAACGCCGGACCGCTGGCCTTTTCGCCGCTACAGCGCTGGCTATCCTTGGCATGGGCCTGGTTCCGGCCGCCAATGCGGCGGGCCCCAGGGCGGGTGAATTTTACCTGCAGGTGGGTGGCGGCTTTTTTGGCCCCAAGTTTGAGCTGGGGGATGATGCGGGCGTCGTACGCGTTGACGGTCCGCAAGAAACCAGCACACTGGCTATTGCCGGACTCTTAAAAATTCAGCTTTCCGGAGCCACGCAGGAAACCCGTGAAGAGCGCCCTGAGAACGTCGATGTGATCGCCTTTGGCGGAACGCTGGGTTACAAGTTCACCGATCACATCGGGACCGAAGTGGAACTGGACATCATTTTCCCGGAAATCCAGATCAATGATGTGGGTGGTGGCGACGTCATCGGTGGCGATAATAATGCGGGCGAGGTCAACGTGCTGCAGCCCGGCATCCTGCCGGTAGCATTCAGCGTGGTGTATACCTTTGCACCCGAGGCGCTCATCAGCCCTTACATAGGTATCGGACCATTGATTGGAAACTTCCGCAATGGCCGGGCATGGACCGATTCCGGTGATCTGCTGAAACTGCAGGGTTCCACTAACATAGGGGTGGTTGGAAAACTGGGCGCGCTGCTCACCGTTTCTCAATCGTCCTATATTTTTATCGAGGGACGTTATGGTTATATCGACAGCCCCGAAGTGCAGGATCGCCAGGGCAATAAAGTTGATGTCGAGAGTTTCGATATGCTCAGCCTGAAGGGTGGCCTGGGCTTCAATTTCTAAGATTGCTGAGTCTTGGATTCACCCGGCTCTTTTTGCAGAGTCGGGTTTTTTTTGCCTGGTTCTTGGCTTTGCCTGTGTAGGGTTGGCGCTCTGAGAGCGCGAAAATCCGGCCAGATAGAATGACCCATTTTGGTTCGCTTGGTGATTCATTCAGCGATTCTGTTGCCAAAAAGCGCACGCTTGTGGTTCAACACGAACTATTAGTGTGCATATTTTTTTATTTCACATTGGTTGGCTGCTGCAGAACAGACCGATATGAGGGGCAAGTCATTGAGTTACTGTTTTTTTCTGGATCGGAAGACCAGGAATGTTCCGTCATGATGCAGTCGGACAAGAGAATGATCACTTGATGTGCATCATGGCGCTCATTCTTTCATTCGGCGAGTAGACAGAGGTGCAGGCGACTGATTGATAGACGTTTTTCATTCTGGCGCAAATCTTGCCTAGAAGCTTGGACGACACAGGCTCGGGAGGCAAATCGGCATGGGCAAGCGGAAACTGGTGGTGGTGGGCAATGGTATGGCTGGGGTGCGGACGGTCGAGGAGCTGCTCAAGCTGGCGCCCGATCTGTACGACATCACCATTTTCGGCGCGGAGCCCCACGTCAACTATAACCGTATCCTGCTGTCCCCTGTTCTGTGCGGCGAAAAGACGCCGGAGGAGATCGTCCTCAACGATGCCGCCTGGTACGCTGAGAACGGTATTACCCTGCTGACAGGCAAGGCGGTGACCGAAGTTGACCGCCGCCGTCGCTGCGTCCGATCCGCAGATGGCACCGAGGTTCCCTATGACCGTCTGCTGCTTGCCACAGGCTCGGATCCCTTCATCATTCCGCTGCCGGGCAAGGATCTGCCCGGGGTCGTGACATTCCGCGATTTCAAGGATGTGGACGCGATGCTGGATGCGGCTCGCTCCGGGCTACGCCATGCCGTAGTCATCGGCGGCGGCCTGCTCGGGCTGGAAGCGGCCAATGGCCTGCTCAAGCGCGGCATGGACGTCACGGTCATCCATCTGACTGACACGCTCATGGAGCGGCAACTGGATCGCCCAGCCGGCGCATTGCTGCAGAAATCCTTGGAAGAGCGGGGTCTTAAGTTCCGCATGGGCGCCCAGACGGCGGCCATTTTGGGCGAAACGCGCGTGACTGGTGTGCGCTTCAAGGATGACAGCGAGATTCCCGCTGATCTCGTGGTCATGGCCGTGGGCATCCGCCCCAATGTCACGCTGGCCAAACAGATGGGCCTGCATTGCGAGCGCGGCGTGGTGGTCAGCGATACCCTGCAGACTTTTGATCCTGCTATTTATGCGGTGGGGGAGTGCGCGCAACATCGTGGCATCGCCTATGGCCTGGTGGCGCCACTGTACGAGCAGGCCAAGGTGTGCGCCAACCACCTGGCGGGCTTGGGTTATGGCCGCTACACCGGCTCGGTAACGGCCACCAAGCTCAAGGTCACCGGCATCGATCTGTTCTCAGCCGGTGATTTTTCCGGCGGCGAGGGGACGCAGGAAATCGTCTTCCAGGATCCTCGGCGCGGGGTCTACAAACGACTGGTGCTGGAC
>JBAUIG010000273.1:0-3002 GCA_049682735.1 Candidatus Macondimonas sp.
CCTGGGCATACATGTGGTTGAAATTGCGAATGCGGTTCACGCTACTGGCCGGCCCCAGGATGCCCGGCCCGATGCGCAGCCGGTCTTCATAACGCGGCGCCTCGGTCGCCTGCCCGGACAGCAGCCGGCGCGGCAGGTCGGTGTCCACGCACATGGGCCGCCCCAACCCGATCACGTCCAATGCATCTTCGCCCAGCGCCTGGTTCATGCCGATCAAACTGCGAAAGCCCCCCGTCACCATCATTGGAATACGGCAGACCTTGCGCATGCGCTCAGCATATTCCAGGAAATACGCTTCCCGCGCCAGGGTGCTCTGCGCCTTGGCCGGGGCGCGATCGCCCTCGGCACCGGTGCCGAAAAACGAGAGCTGCTCATAGGTGCCCCCGGAAATCTCCAACAGATCCACCCCGGCCTCCTGCAGCCATTGCGCCACCTGCATGGATTCGGCGTCGGTGAAGCCGCCCTTCTGAAAATCCGCCGAGTTCAGCTTGACGCAGATGGGAAAGGCCGGCCCCACCCGTTCGCGAATCGAGCGCACCAGGGTGAGCAACAGCCGCGCACGGTTTTCCAGGCTGCCACCCCATTGATCGGTGCGTTGATTGGCCTTGGGGGAGAGGAATTCGCTGAGCAGGTAGCCATGGGCGGCATGCAGCTGGACGCCGGTAAAACCGGTGTCGCGGGCCACCCCGGCCGCCGTGGTGAAGCGCGCGATCACCTCGGCGATGTCGCTCTCGGTCAGGGCGCGGGGTTTGCCGAACGCACCGCCCGGCAGTTTCACCGGCACCGCCGAAGGCCCTACCGGTTCGGCGTTGAGGTAGCGGATGGTCTGGCGGCCGGCGTGGCTGAGCTGCATCCAGAGTTGATTGCCGCCCACCGTTCCCGCACGTGCCAGGGCCGCCAGCGCCTCCTCACCGCCATTGCCGTCGATGGCGATGTTGCCGGGGCGCTCCAGATAGCGGCGGTCGACCTGCACATTGCCGGTGATCACCAGTCCCGCGCCGCCCTCCGACCACTTGCGATAGAGTCGCTGATGCGCCTCGGTCGCACGGTTATGGCCGTCCGACAGGCCCTCGGTGAGCGCTGCCTTGGCCAGCCGGTTGGACAGCGTAACGCCACAGGGCAGCGTCAAGGGCGAGGCGATGGTGACGGTCATGAACACTCCTCTTCAAGGTGTATGGATCGCTGATTTGGCAAGCCACTGCGAACGGTTGCCCCAGTATAGGGGGCGCATGAATCGAAGAGAGAGCAGATCCATTGCCTGGCTCGGGCATGAAAGCGCCGCTTGCCGAATGCCACCTCAGCGTGGTGCGGGAATCCCCGTTCGGGAAAATTGGGCCCGGCTATCCATGACGAATGACCCCACCACCAGCGCAAGCCCCAGCGCCACCAAGGCCTGCACCAGATCGGGCGACAGTATGGGCGCGAAGCTGGCGGTGAGCAGAGCAGCATTGGTCACCCCACACAAGGCGCGGCGCCGACTGGGCGGCAAGGGACGGTAGAGGGCTGGCCAGTGGCGACCGGCCAGCAGATAGCCATAACGCAACAGGCCCGAGGTCAACACCCAAGGTCCAAGCTGGCCGGCTCGCAGGAGCAGAATACCGGCGATGAGGACGAACAGGGCATCGACCTCCAGATCGAAGCGCTGACCGAACGGAGAGGACGTTCCCTGGCGTCGGGCAAAGGTTCCATCCATCCCATCCGCCAGCAAAAACAGCGTCCCCATCGCCACCGATCCCCAGCCCACGGTGAACTGATCCCAGCCCCACGCCAGCCAGAGCAGCAGCGCCAGCCCGCGTGCGGCGGTGATCCAGTTGGCCCAGCCCCAGCGGTCGTGTGGCGCGTGCTCCGGCAGAGCGTGCCAGACCCAGACTGCGGCAGGCAGGAACAGGCAGGCGAAGCGCACACACCATTGCCAGGCGATCGCGCCTGTGGGCGCAAGCAGGCTCAACCAAGCCAAGCCGGCACCCAGCCCGAACGCCAGGCTTGCAAGCACTTCGCGTCTCAATCTGTTATGGGCTCGGGCCGTTAAGACCGCCATGCCAGCACATCCCGGTGCAGAATCTGGATCTTCAGTGTCCCGCCTGCCAATTGATTCAACCTTCGCGTCAGCCAGTCCCCTGCGCGGTCCCGCAGGCCGGGTTGTTGCTCGCAGGCGGCGCGCACATAGCTTTCCAGCCAGGCCCCCGTCAGCAAAGGGTGAGTCAATCCCAGCCGCCAGACGCTGGCGGCATCGCGCACGCGATAGCCTGCGGTGCGCAAGGCCAGCGCCCAACCCACGGCGGCGGCACCTCCCAATGCGGGCCCCAGCCCCTTGTCCCGGCGCATGTGGGCAGCAAAGGCGCGGCCCAGCAAGCCATCCAGCGGCAGTGGGGGATGGAATTGCGGCCCGTCCACCACGTTCAGCGCAAGATACACCGAACGCACTTGCGCGGCCGCCGCCTGGGCGGCGAATCGCCCTGCCCAGCACCAGGACACCAGATCCCCCCAGGCACTCGCCGCCACCGCGCTCACCCCGCTCAGATCCGGGACGCCAGCGGACAGGTCGATGCACTGCCAATGCAGTTCACATGTCCCACCGGGTCCGCGCAGCCAAACGGGATCGTCGGTCGCGAACGTCCATTCGGGATGGTCCCACGCCCAATGGGCAAAGCGCGCCTCCGCCCCCGCAATCAAGCCAGCATCGCCTTCCAGCGCCTGCCAATGCACCGAGCGGCGCAGCCGGGGCAGGCAGGCGCGCAGCAGGGATCCGGTGCCGGCGCCCAATTCCATGATCCGGGCCTCGGAAGGCAAGCCCTCCAGCCAGGCCACAAGCAAGCCGGCATCGCGGGCTTCCGTATCGGCCGGTTCGCGCCAGCGCAGCCAGTCGGCATCGAAGCCGGCCCCCTGGGCGTGCAGGTCGATTTCATTCCCCATGCGCTGCCTCCCCGACCGTTTGCATGAGGGTGTGAAACACGCTTGCGGTGGCCGGCCAGTCGCCCAGCCGGCGCCGGTGTCGGCGGGCC
>JBAUIG010000274.1:0-3173 GCA_049682735.1 Candidatus Macondimonas sp.
TGTCGTGGAGCCTGCGGCCGCTGCTCGCCGAACCGCGCATCCGCGCCGTGGTGCTAGTGGTGGCGCCCGATGAGCTTCGCGTGGCGGCGCTGCCGGAAGCGGGCAACCCCAAACTGCGCGTGGTGATCGGCGGCGCGGAGCGGCAGGATTCGGTGCGGGCGGGCCTGGCTGCATTGGCTGGGCAGGCGGCCAAGCACGATTGGGTTCTGGTGCATGATGCGGCCCGTCCCTGCCTGCATCCGGATGACCTGGGGCGGCTGCTGACCTGCACCGGGGATGTGGCCTTTCCCGGCGGTTTGCTGGCGGCCCCAGTGGCCGACACCTTGAAGCGGGCCGGAGGCGACGGGCGCGTGGCGCAGACGATTTGCCGCGACGGCCTGTGGCGGGCGCTGACGCCCCAGATGTTCCGCTGGGGGCCGCTGCTGGCGGCCTTGGCGGCGGCCGAGCGGGACGGGGTGCGGGTCACCGACGAGGCTCAGGCCATGGAGCGGGAGGGCCATGCCGTGGCGCTGGTGCCTGGCCGGTCCGATAACTTGAAGATCACCCATCCCGAAGACCTCGTTCTGGCGCAGGCGGTGTTGGCCGGCCGCGGCGCGCCGGACCCTCGTTGATCCCGCCCGGAGGGCGCATGCGTATTGGCCACGGTTACGACGTCCATGCTTTCGGTCCGGGGAGTTTCGTCACCCTGGGCGGGGTGCGTATTGCCCACGATCAGGGCCTGATTGCCCATTCCGATGGCGATGTGGCGCTGCATGCGCTGTGTGATGCCTTGCTGGGCGCTGCCGGCCTGGGCGACATTGGCCACCATTTTCCCGACACCGATCCCCGTTGGCGTGGCGCAGATAGCCGCGATCTGTTGCGCCGGGTGCGGGCGCTGCTCACCGAGCGCGGATTTGACCCCGGCAACGTGGACGTCACCGTGCTGGCCCAGGCCCCGCGCATCGCGCCTCATGTCGCCGACATGCGTGCCCATATCGCCGCCGATCTGGGCTTGCCGGAGGAGCGCGTCAACGTCAAGGCCACCACCACCGAGGGACTGGGCTTTGTGGGGCGACGCGAGGGCATCGCGGTCCACGCGGTGGCCTTGCTGCGGGAAGCGGGCGATGTCTGAGGCCGCGCCCATTGCCTCGGAATCCGCTGCTAAACATGCCGCCCTGATTGCCATCGATCCGGCGCGTTTGGGAGAGGTGGACAGCTTGCCCGGTGCGTTTGGTCCGCCACCACTGCGGGGCGCGCTGCGGCTGGCACCGGCGGATTTTGCCGTGGAGGAGATGTTGGGCTTCGAGCCGGACGGCAGCGGCCAGCATCGCCTGATCCATCTGCAAAAAAGCGAACTCAACACGGCGGAGGTGGCCGACGCCTTGGCGCGACTGGCCGATGTGGCGCGCAATGACGTCGGTTATGGCGGCCGCAAGGATCGTCGGGCGCTGACCAGTCAGTGGTTTTCCGTGGACCTGGCGGGCCGACAGGAGCCCGACTGGACGCAGGGACTTGCCAAGGTATTCGGGGACCGCGTGCGCCTGCTGGCTGTCGCCCCCCATCGCCGCAAGCTGCGGATCGGCACGCTCACCGGTAATCGCTTTCGCATTCGGGTGCGTGGTATCTCCGGCGACCGATCGGCAGCCGAGGCGCGCTGGGCGCAGATCCTGACGGACGGGGTGCCCAACTATTTTGGCCCCCAGCGCTTCGGCGAGCGTGGCGGCAATGTGCGCCAGGCCTTGGCCTGGTTTGCGGGTGAGCGTCTGTCGCGCCGGTCATTGCGTGATCTCTTGCTCTCGGCGGCGCGCAGCGCCTTGTTCAACCAGCTGCTCGCGGAGCGGGTGCGCGCGGGCTCGTGGAACCGGGCTGAGCACGGCGATGTCCTGCAACTGGATGGGCGCGGCAGTTGGTTCGTTTTTGGGATCAATGATGCGCCTGACGACATCGCCCATCGTGTCGATGCGGGCGACCTGCATCCCACTGGCCCCTTGTGGGGTGCCGGCGAACCCGCCACCGGCAAGCGGATCGGCGTGCTGGAGCGCAGCCTTGCAATCGCTTATCCGGAACTGACGGCGGGCCTGATTCGCTTTGGTCTGCGCCAAGACCGCCGCGCTTTAAGGGTGATGCCCCGGGACGGGAAGCTTCTTTGGCAAGGAGACGATCTGGAGCTGACATTCGCCCTGCCTCCGGGCGCTTTTGCCACCAGCGTGCTCAAGGAGTTGCTGCAGGCCCCCGCCCTATTGCCGGAACAGGCGCCCGGTGATGGGATGTTGGCCCACGCGGAAGATGATCTCATCGAGGAAGCAGGCTGAAGTCGAGAGAGCCGGCGCTATGCGTTCGCGTTGCATCATGTGCATGGTCAGATGATCACTCCATCGGTAAATAATGCTCCAACGTTCGCGGAATGCTGATTTCTTGACGAGGTCGCGTGCAATTGATGCATCCGACGCGGATTGCGAGGGCGGTGTAGGCTGAATAATGGGCGTCCCAGTTTAGGTTGATTGGCCCTCATGTCGCCTGCCAGCTTGCTCGTGCTTGCGCAAAAAAAAGCCCGCTCCTGATTATTCGGAGCGGGTCTTGTTTATCCCAAATCATTTATCCCAAATCATCAGGGGGCATTCACCCCCATCGATTTACGCCAGGGCCATTTTCCCGCGACCCGAGACATCCATACTGGATTGACTTTCCGGCAGGGCCTTGCCTTCGGCTGCGTAGTAGCGCTTGGCTGCCTCGACCAGATCGGGGATACCGCTTTCCAGGTTTTCCGCCATGGCCAGCCGGCGCTCCGCCGGGGTGGCCATGTTGTTGTCCCAGTACAACAGCTTCTGGGCCATCAGTTCATTCCACAGCGGGGGGATGAGGGCTATTATGAAGCTGACCCCATAGCCGTAGATCGTGGTAGGCGCCTCGTCGCGGAAGGCCTTGAGCTCCCAGAACTCGGTGCTCGCATCGGCATGATGATGCGAATGCCGGGAGATGGCGACTGTGACGTAGTAGCTGGCGGTGACGTTGCTGTTCCAGGCATGGCGTACCTGCATGGGCTCGGTCGGCACCCGGACCAGGCCGTAATGCTCGATGTAGTTGGCCAGTTCCAGTATCACATGGGTGATCGCCGTGACGCCCAGGATACCCAGCAGGCCATAGAGTCCGGCCGCCCAGACGAAGAAGATCACCACCATCAGTTCCATGCCCCA
>JBAUIG010000275.1:0-5121 GCA_049682735.1 Candidatus Macondimonas sp.
CGGCCGAGGCCCTGTACACCTCCCAGCCGGGGGTGAGCAAGCAGATCCGCCTGCTGGAAGACGAACTGGGCCTGCTGGTGTTCGAGCGCAACGGCAAGCATCTGACGCGCCTGACAGCGGCGGGGGAAGCCATCCTCGCCATCGCGGGACGCATTCTGCAGGATGTGGAAAATATCGAACGCATCGCCCATGAATACCGTGACCCGGAGCGGGGCAGCCTGCGCCTCGCCACCACCCACACCCAGGCGCGCTACGCCCTGCCGCCGGTCATCCAGAAATTCCGCCAACGCTATCCCGAGGTGGCCCTGCACATCCATCAGGGAACGCCGTTGCAGATCGCCGAGGCGGCGGCCAAGGGCGAGGTGGATTTCGCCATTGCCACCGAGGCCATGGAACACTTCGAGGAGCTGGTGATGATGCCCTGCTATCACTGGAACCGCTGTGTACTCACCCCACCCGATCATCCCCTGACACGCGAGGATCCCCTCACGCTGGAAGCCATCACCAAGTATCCGCTGGTGACCTATGTGTTTGGTTTCACGGGCCGCTCCCTGCTGGATCGCGCCTTCACCGATCGGGGTTTGCAGCCCCAGGTGGTGCTGACTGCCGTGGATGCGGATGTCATCAAGACCTATGTGCGGCTGGGTCTGGGCGTCGGGATCGTGGCCCGCATGGCCTATGACCCCAAAACCGACACGGATCTCGCGGCCCTGGATGCCCGCCATCTGTTTCAATCCAGCACCACCCGCATCGGCTTCAAGCGCGGCATGGTGTTGCGCCAGTACATGTATGACTTCATGCAGATGTTCGCGCCCCATTTGAATCGCAATCTGGTGGACCGCTGCGCCCAGCTTCCGACGCATGAGGAACGGGTTGCCTATCTGGCCCAGGCGGTGGGCGAGCTTCCCATATACTGATTTCCTATTTTTATATAGAGATGAATTTCTTTTTATATATATGGCGCCGCGGTAGACTGACGACCTGAGCCGGCGGCCGCCGGCCATGGAATGGCAACGCAGGAATCCGCAGCCATGTACCGTTACGACACCCACGACCAGCGCCTGGTAGACGAGCGAGTCGCCCAGTTCCGGGACCAGACCCGCCGTTACCTGGAAGGACAGCTCAGCGAGGAGGAATTCCGCCCCCTGCGGTTGCGCAATGGGCTGTACATCCAGCTTCATGCCCCCATGTTGCGCGTGGCCATTCCCTACGGGCTGCTGTCATCGCGGCAGCTGCGCATGCTGGCCCACATTGCGCGGACCTACGACCGCGACTATGGCCATTTCACCACGCGCCAGAATATCCAGTACAACTGGCCCGCCCTGGAGCGTGTGCCCGACATCCTGGCTGACCTGGCTACAGTCGAGATGCATGCCATCCAGACCAGCGGCAATTGCATTCGCAACGTCACTTCCGATCAATTGGCCGGCGTCTCTCCCGATGAGCTGGCCGATCCCCGTCCCTATTGCGAGATCATCCGCCAGTGGTCGACGCTGCACCCCGAATTTTCCTATCTGCCGCGCAAGTTCAAGATCGCCGTGACGGGTGCCCAGCGCGACCGCACGGCGGCCCAGGTCCATGACATCGGCCTGCAGATCGTCGACAGCGCCGCAGGCGAGCGCGGCTTTCGCGTGTTCGTCGGGGGCGGGCTCGGCCGGGCACCGATGATAGGCGAGGTGATCCGCGAATTTTTGCCCGAGGCGGAGCTGCTCACATATCTGGAAGCCATCCTGCGGGTCTACAACCAGAACGGCCGGCGTGACAACATCCACAAGGCGCGCATCAAGATCCTGCTCAAGGCCTGGGGCCGGGAAGTCTTTGCGGCAGCGGTGGAGGCCGAATGGAAGCGGGCGCGGAGCGACGCCCTGCGACTGCCGCCCGAGGAAGTGGCCCGCATGGCCGCCTATTTTGCGCCGCCGGCCTACGATCCCCAGGCTGCCCACGACCGGATCGATCCGGCGGTGGAGGCCGATACGGCATTTGCCCGCTGGTATGCGCGCAATACGGTGCCGCACAAGGTCGCCGGTTACCGCGCCGTTTCCGTCAGCCTGAAGTCCCCCGAGCGTCCGCCGGGTGATGCCACCGCAGCGGAGATGGATCTGGTCGCCGATCTGGCCGACCGCTACAGCTTCGGCGAGCTGCGGGTGACCCATCACCAGAACCTGTTGCTCGCCGATGTGCGGGTGGGTGACCTGCCGGCGCTGTGGCAGGCACTGCGGGATCATGGCCTGGCGCATCCCAACATCGGCACCCTCACCGACATGATCTGCTGCCCGGGGCTGGATTTCTGCTCGCTCGCCAATGCCGGGTCGATTGATGTGGCACGACAGATCAACGCGCGCTTCGATGATCTGGATTACCTCTATGACCTGGGTGAGTTGCGGCTGAACATGTCCGGCTGCATGAATGCCTGTGGTCACCACCACGTCGGCCACATCGGCATCCTGGGCGTGGACAAGAAAGGCGAGGAGTGGTACCAGATCCAGGTCGGCGGCAGCTCGGAAAACAGCGCCTCCCTGGGGAAGGTGCTGGGCCCCTCGGTGCCCAAGGATCAGGTGGCCGAGGTCATCGGCCGGCTGCTCGCGGTCTATCTGGACCTGCGCGAGGATGGCGAGCGTTTCCTCGATACCTATCGGCGCGTGGGCGTGGAGCCCTTCCGCGAACGGGCCTATGCGGAATTGGAGGTTGCGGCATGAAGGCGCGACTGTTGCATGTCGAGGGCCGCTTTATCGACACCGATTCCTGGACGGTGGCAGAGGCCGATGCGGCTTTGCCGGCGGGGCCAGTGCTGGTAACGCTCGATCGCTGGCGCGCTGAGCGGGAGGCGTTGTTGGCCCGCCCCGCGCCGGTCGGCGTGGTATTGGAACCCGGTCAGCCGCTGGAAGAACTGGCGGCCGATCTTCCCCGCATTGCCTGCATCGCCCTGCGCTTTCCCAGTCCCGGAGAGGGACGGCCCTATAGCGCCGCCCGCCTGTTGCGTGAGCGCTACGGCTATCGCGGCGAGATCCGCGCCATTGGCGAAGTATTGATCGATCAGGTGTATTTCCTGAAGCGCTCGGGCTTCGAGTCTCTGGCCTTGCGCGCCGACCAGGACCCACAAGTCGCCTTGGCGGCCTTGCAGGCGTTCTCGGTACGTTATCAACCCGCCTGGGATGAAGCCTTGCCCTTGTACCGCCGCCGCGGCGCCACCGGCTGAACCCTCTTCCGTCTCAACCGACTCAAGCCCAGCACGCAAAAAAAGCATCCGCCGCGGTCATCATACCGTCGTCGGTTGCGGGCGCCGGCCCGGCGTCGCCCCAGCGTTGCCCTGCAGCAGGGCGCCCCTTTGACGGAGCGCTTAAGCCCTGTCTGTCATCTATGATTCGTTCAGATCACCCTGAATCCGGGCGGTGATTTCCCCGGGCTTGAACATGGTTCTGGGCAACGCAATTCCAAGGAGGAGCGTGATATGAGGGCCGTATTTCGATTAACAGGCATCCTTGCGATGCTGCTGGGTGTTTGGTGGATTCTCCAGGGAACGGGACTTGCGCCGGTCGGTTTTATGGCGAACCAGATGCCTTGGGCCTATCGCGGCCTTGCACTGGTCATCCTGGGTGGCGTGGTACTCTTTTTTACCCACCGCAAGCTGCCGCCTTGAGGCATTTCCTGACCGAGAGATGCGCGTCGTGTGCCTGTCACGGTTTCTGTCCGAGTCTGGCGCCTATCGGCTCTGGGTCATCCCACTGGCCAACAGTATTGACCCAGCGGTTTCTGCGCAGGTCGGGCCGCTGAAGCAAACATCTGGGCGAGTGTGCTCATGCCCAACGCTCGGTGAGGGCGCCTGTGGTTGTATAAAAGGGGATCCAGTTACCCATCACCCGTATCGCGTGCTGCTGGTTGAGGCGGCGACGGTGGACGGACTGAACCTTCAGGGTTCGGGTCACGCGCTCGATCATGCCGTTCTGCTGCGGGCAGTGCCATGGCCAGCAGCCACGCCACGGTCCGGTAGCAAAGACGGCTTTTGATTGACGAGCGACTTCGCCGGTGCCTCGAGATCGGGCTTGACCTTCTGAGCCCCCTTCACGGGGTGGTAGGAGATAAGCGTCGGCGGGGCACGCCGAACCATTCGCACCGCTTGCTGATCGAGACGTCGAACCCATCTTCAAGCGGTCTCTGACCGATCGTCTCGATCACGAATCGTCCATGTCCAACAGGGACCGCAATTTTTTTTCGGGCGCGCAGCTCAAGCATGGCCTCGCCGTAGGCCTCGTGCAGGTCCTTGAGCTGCTCCCGGATATGCTCCGGCCTTCAAGGCGTTCTCCATGCCCGCGCCCTGGCGTTGTCGATCCACGCATCGATCTCAGAGGGCGTCAGATCGAACTGCCGGCTAGCTCGGCCACCGTCGTCTTGCCCTGCAAGATTTCTATGACCAGAGGGCTGACTTGCGCCGGGCAGCCAGCGCTTGGTGTCTTCTTCCATCATGGTACTCATCAGTGTCTCCGTGCGAAGCGAACACCTGAGCACGAATTCACTTAGTCAATAATTCGATGCCAATGCGTTGATCGAGATGATCGAACAGCTTGGCGCCACGGTCATGATCCCGCCCCTTTCGAGACAGGGGAGGGTCGATCAGGTCCCGGGCATAGACCACGGGATCCAGTCGTTCCAGCATCGTCGGTAGTGAACCATTCCGGGATGGATACTGATCGTGTTCGTTCACGTCAGCAGTACTCCTCATTTCAGTCGGTGATGGTGGCGGCCTCCAGCTCGTAGGCCCCTTCGGCATTGTGAACCTCGGTGCCGTTGAGTGGAGGGTTGAAGACACAGGCCATCTTTATTTCGGTGAAGGCTCGCAGGATGTGTTGGTCATGCTTGTCCAGCACGTACAGGGTGCCTGGCATGATGGGATAACGCTTGCCATCGGCAAGGGTTTCCACCTCGCCGGTACCGGAAATGCAGTACACGGATTCCAGATGATTCTGATAATGCATGAGGAAATCGGCGCCGGCGTAAAAGGTGGTGATGTGGAAAGAAAACCCCATGTTGTCGCCCTTGAGCAACATGCGGGTGCTTTCCCAGTTGCCGTCAGGCGAGATGATGCGGCGGTTGGTTTGTTCGGCGTCCTGCAATTGTCGAACGATC
>JBAUIG010000276.1:0-5017 GCA_049682735.1 Candidatus Macondimonas sp.
GCGTTCCGGGAACGGCTGCTGGACGCGGTTGTCGCCCTGACCGTGGGCGACCCGGCGCATGCGGATACGGTGGTCGGACCGCTGATCGATGAAGACGAGGCGATACGCCTGGAAAAATGGATCGCCGAAGCCCAAGCGCGCGGGGCGCGCGTATTGTGCGGGGGGCATCGCCAGGGCGCCATCCTCAGCCCGACCGTGCTGGAAGCGGTTCCTGAGGATTGTCCCATCTGGGCCGAGGAAGCCTTTGGGCCGGTGGTCGTCATTCGCGTTTTCAGCCATTTCGATGAGGCATTGGCCCTTGTCAATGCCAGCCGTTATGGCTTGCAGGCCTCTTTGTTCACCGATCACATGTCCCATATCCTGCAAGCCTGGGAAAGCCTCGAAGTCGGCGCCGTGGTGGTCAACGAGGCGCCCAGCTTTCGTGCTGATGCCATGCCTTACGGCGGCGTCAAGGACAGCGGCCTGGGGCGAGAGGGCGTGCGCAGCGCCATGGTGGAGATGACTGAACCGCGCCTGCTGGTCCTTCCCCACGCCGCTGAGGCTGCGGCGACCAAGGCTCACCGTTCCGTGTAGGGGCAGATCGGCATTGCCGCCAAGAGGTCGGCCAGCCCCCGCGCTCACGGGAACACAGACGGGGGAGGCACAGGAGTGAGCGGGATAAAAAAAACTTGTCCGCCGTCCACTATGCCGACGGCGGATAATCACGCAGACGCACCAGCAACCGGCGGCAGCCTTCCTCCAGCAAATCCAGCACCCGGTCAAACCCTTGGGCGCCGCCGTAATAGGGATCGGGAACCTCCCGCGGTCGACCATCAATCAAGGGTGCCAGCAACAACTCGGGAATTGCCGTGGCGCCGTGTGGCTGGATCGCCCGCAAATGGGTCAGGTTTGCCTGGTCCATCACCAGGATGTGGGTGAATGTCGCGAAATCATCCGGCTGAACGAGCCGGGCGCGCAGGCCGCTCAAATCGATACCCCGGGCCAGGGCGGCCGCCACCATGCGGGGATCCGGGGGTCTCCCGGTGTGATAGCCATGGGTTCCGGCGGAATCGATCTCGATCCGCTCCAGCCATTCGGGGGCTTCCTGCTGCAACAGATGGCGAAACACACCTTCCGCCGCCGGTGAGCGGCAGATGTTTCCCATGCAGACAAACAAGATCCGAGGCATGCGTCCTCCCCTGGTGAGATCGCCGGGCGGAACGAGATTCAGCCCGCCTAGTGCAGCGATTGTTGCCTGAACAAGGCCTCGACCCGCGCCAGATCGGCTTCGGTATCCACTGCCGCACCTGGCAAGGCGGGCGCCTCAGCCACATGGATGCGCATGCCGCCCCATTGAGCGCGCAACTGCTCCAGCGACTCCTGGCGCTCCAGCTCGGAAGGGCCCAGCGCCGCAAAGGCACGCAGCGCCCCGGCCCGATACGCATAGATGCCCAGATGACGCAGCCACAGGCCCGGTGGCATTCCCGCATCCTGGGAAAAGCCGCCATCCCGATGCCAGGGAATCGGCGCACGGCTGAAATACAAGGCGAAATCGTCCCGATCGCACACCACTTTGACCACGTTGGGGTCGAGCAGCTCCTCGACGGTGCCGATGGGCGTGCAAAGCGTGGCAACCTGGGCCGTGGGCTGCGCTTGCAGGTTTTCCGCCACCCGCGCGACATTCACCGCGGGCATGGTGGGTTCATCGCCCTGCAGGTTGACCACCACCACATCGTCTGCCCAGCCGCGCTGCACGACCACTTCCGCAATCCGCTCGGTGCCACACAGATGCTGATCCCCGGTCATGCACACCGTCGCCCCAAAGGAGCGGGCCATCTGCGCCACCAGCGCATGCTCCGTGGCAATGATGACCTCCTCGGCCCCACTGTCCATGGCGCGGTGATAGACATGCTGAATCATCGGCAGGCCGGCAATCAGGCGCAGGGGCTTGCCGGGCAGGCGGGTCGCACCGTGACGTGCCGGAATCACCACCTTGAAGCTCATCGCACCTCCTCCTCGGGGGCCAGGGCGCGGGCTTCCTCCACCAGCATGACCGGAATGCCCTCGCGAATGGGGAAGGCCAGTCGATCGGCCTTGCAGATCAACTCTGCCGCCCCGGAACGGTAGACCAAGGGTCCCTTGCAGACCGGGCAAGCCAGGATTTCCAACAGTTTCTTATCCACGATTCCTCCGTTCACCTCGTCCCTGCCGCCAAATCCTTGCCCCGTTGACGCACCCAGGCCAGCACCTTCGCTTCCAGCCCCGGATCCACCCGGGCGCTGACCGGCACGAACCAGGCATTCCGCAAGGGGAAACGGGCACACTTGACCGCATCTTTCTCGGTCATGAGCAGGACGCCATCCGCCGCAAATCGCAGATCCTCGGGGCGGTAATCATAATGATCGGGGAAGGGGTGTTCTACCACCCTCAGTCCCGCCTGGCGCAGGGCGCCGAAAAAGCGCTGCGGATGACCGATGCCGGCCATGGCATGAACGGTCTGTCCCACAAACTCGGCCAAGGGTCGACGGCCGCCATCAGTCACTGCCACAAGCGTATCGCCGAGGGGCAGATCCATGATGAACGCTGGCCGCCCCACCGACAAACCGCCGCCCTGCACCACGACTGCATCAACCTGCTTCAAGCGCCGGGCGGACTCGCGCAAGGGGCCGGCGGGCAGGCAAAAGCCATTGCCCAAACCACGGGCGCCGTCCATGACAACAATTTCAACATCGCGCGCCAAGGCCTGATGCTGGAGTCCATCATCGCATAGCAACACCGTGCAGCCTTGGGCGAGCAGCAAACGACCCGCCGCCGCCCGATCCGGACCCGCGGCCACCGGCAGACCACTGCGTCGCGCAATCAGCACCGGCTCATCGCCCACCTCCCGGGGGTCGCTCCCGGGCGTGACCTGCCGCGGCCAGTGGGCGGAAGCGCCGCCATAGCCGCGGCACAAAATGCCGGGCCGCTCACCCGCGGCCGCCAGCCGTTGCGACAGATGGATGACCAGCGGGGTTTTCCCGGTGCCGCCCACCGTGATATTGCCCACCACGACGACAGGTACAGGCATGCGCACGGGATGTCGCCAACCGAACCGATAAGGCGCTGCGCGGAGTGTGACAGCAAGCGCATAGAGTGCGCTCAGCGGCAGCAGGGGCCAGACGCGCCAAGGCGGGCCGTACCAGAGCCCAAGCACCGCGGACTCCAGCCGTCCGCGCCAACCCGCTGGCCTCAACCGGTCGCTTCCATTTCGCGGAACTGGAGCCGATACAGTTCGGCGTAAGGTCCTTTATTCGCCAATAACCGGGCGTGGCTCCCCTGTTCGACAATCCGCCCGTCCTGCATCACCACGATGCTGTCGGCGCGCGTCACGGTGGAAAGTCGGTGGGCAATCACCAAGGTCGTCCGATCCTGCATCAGGGCTTCAAAAGCCGCCTGAATATGGCGCTCGGCTTCGGTATCGAGGGCGGAAGTCGCCTCATCAAGAATCAGGATCGGCGCGTCCTTGAACAGGGCGCGGGCAATGGCCAGGCGCTGGCGCTGGCCCCCGGAAAGCAACACGCCCTGTTGTCCCACCGGGGTCCAGAGCCCCTGGGGCAGTTTCTCGATGAATTCCCAGGCATGGGCCGCGCGGGCCGCTGCCTCCACCCGCTCCATGACCTGCGCAGGATCCTCGCCATAGGCGATATTGGCCGCTACGCTGTCGTTGAACAGCACGACCTCCTGCCCGACCACGGCAATCTGTCGGCGCAGATCCGCAAGCCGATGGTCGCGGATGTCGACCCCGTCCACCAGAATCCGGCCGGCCTGGGGCTCATAGAAGCGCGGCAACAGGTTCACGAGAGATGTCTTGCCGCTGCCCGAACGGCCCACCAAGGCGATGGTTTGGCCAGGCTCGATGGCAAGATCAATCCCCTTCAGCACCTCACCCTTGGCCGGATCGTAAGCGAAATGCACCTTTTCGAAACACACCGCGCCCTTGGCGCGCCCCAGGGGATGCTGGCCGCTGTCCGGCTCGGCATCCACGCCCAGCAGGGCGAAGATGCTGCCGGCGGCGGCAATGCCCCGTTGCAGGGTGGCATTCACCGTGGTGAGCTGTTTCAAGGGGTTGAGCAGACCCACCATGGCCCCCAGGAAGGCGGCGAAAGCCCCTGGGGTCATCGTCCCGGAAATGCTGTCGTTGGTGGCCACGTAAACAATCCCCGCCATGGGGATGGCGGCGATGAGCTGGATGACCGGGTTGCTGGCGGCCTGGGTCAGCGCCCGTTTCATAAGCAATTGTCGATTCCGTTCATTTACCCGATCAAAGCGCCGTGATTCATAATCCTGGGCGCCGAACACCTTGGCCAGCCGCTGCCCCTTGATCATCTCCTCGGAGGCGCCGGTGAGTTCCCCCATTGAGTGCTGGATGCGGGTGCTGATGCGCCGAAATCGACCGCTGATCCAGCGGATCAACACGGCGATCAACGGGATGACCAAGACTGCAAAAACCGCCAGCTTTGCATTGAGATAAAACATCAGAGCCATGAAACCCACGACCTTGATGCTGTCGCGGATCATCACCGTGACCGCCTGGGTCGCGGCATTGGCCACCTGGTCGACATTGAAGGTCAGGCTGGACAGCAGTTGGCCGGAGGCATTGAGGTCATAGAATGACGAGGGCAGGCGCAGGAAATGGTCGAATAGTTCGGTCCGGATGGTCTTGATCACCCGCTGGCCCACATCGGCCATGTAGTAATCCGACACGAAAGCCGACGCGCCCCGCAACAGGAAGAGCCCCAGCACCAAGGGCGGCATCCAGCGGATGATGGTCGGATCCCGCTCCACGAAGCTGCCGTCCAGCAGCGGTTTCATCAACCAGGCAAATGCCGTTTCCGACAAAGCGAACAGCACCATGCCGACCACGGCGACGAGAAACAGGTGCCAGTGCGCCAGACTGTAACGCAACAAGCGCCGATAGATCGCCAGTGGCGCCATGGAAGCCAGCCGGTCGGTCACGGCGACTCCGGCGGTTGCACGGTCTCGATCACCACATCCCGGA
>JBAUIG010000277.1:0-3339 GCA_049682735.1 Candidatus Macondimonas sp.
GTCCTGGGGGAACAGACCGCTGAGTTGCGCTTCAACCATCGCCCCCCGGTGGTGATCCTGCTGGCGGGTCTGCAGGGCGCGGGCAAGACCACCACGGCCGCCAAGCTGGCGCGCCATCTCAAGGAACGCCAGCGCAAGAAGTCGCTGCTGGTGAGCTGCGATGTCTATCGTCCTGCCGCCATTGAACAATTGCAGACTTTGGCCCAGCAGGTCGGCGCCGGCTTTTTTCCCAGTACCACGGATCAGGAACCCGCCGAAATCGCCAAGGCGGCCCTGGCCCAGGCGCGGCTCAAGTTTTTCGATGTGCTGATCGTCGACACGGCCGGCCGGCTGCATGTGGACGAGGCCATGATGGCGGAAGTGCGCCGTATCCATGAGGCGGTTTCGCCCCACGAGACGCTGTTCGTGGTGGATGCCATGACCGGCCAGGATGCGGCCAATACGGCCAAGGCCTTCGATGAAGCCTTGCCGCTCACAGGCGTGATCCTGACCAAGACTGACGGCGACGCGCGCGGTGGCGCGGCACTCTCGATCAGGCAGATCACCGGCAAGCCGATCAAGCTGATGGGGGCGGGGGAGAAAACCGATGCCCTGGAGCCGTTTCATCCCGATCGGGTGGCCTCGCGCATCCTGGGGATGGGCGATGTGCTCACCCTCATCGAAGAAATCGAGCGCAACACCGATCGCACCAAGGCCGACAAGCTGGCGGCTCAGGTCCAGAAGGGCAAGGGAATTACCCTTGAGGATTACCGGGACCAGCTTCAGCAAATGCTCAGCATGGGCGGCGTGAAAAGCATCATGGAGAAGCTGCCGGGCGCCATGAAAATCCCCGAAGCCGCGCGCAACCAGGTGCAGGATCGCGATATCCGGCGCATGGTGGCGCTGATTAACGCAATGACGCCGGGTGAACGCCGTCGCCCCGATATCATCCAGGCATCGCGCAAGCGCCGTATCGCAACCGGTTCGGGGATGCAGGTCCAGGATGTGAACCGCTTGCTCAAGCAGTTCGAGCAGACCCAGAAGATGATGAAGCAGATGACCAAGGGGCCCATGGGCAAATTGTTGCGGGGCGGTCGGCTGCCTCCCGGCATGGGTGTTTGACCACTTTGCTTCCGTTCAGTGCTTTAGGTAAAATCCGCTGTTTGCTGGTGGTGGGTCTGTTCCGGTTGGAAGAGGCCTGTCGGATCCGAATCTGGAGGTTCAAGGGTTACATGGTCACTATTCGTCTTGCTCGTGCCGGCGCCAAAAAACGGCCTTTCTATCATCTGGTGGTTACCGACAGCCGTAACCGCCGCGATGGCCGTTATCTCGAACGTCTTGGATTCTTCAATCCCATCGCCAATGAGCGGGAAGAATCCCTGCGTGTTGATCTGGAACGGGCCCGTCACTGGATCGCGCAGGGCGCGCAACCCTCGGAGCGCGTCGATCAGTTGCTGAAGCAGGCCGCCAAGACGGGCGACGCCAGCGTTTGATGCCGGCCGATTCCGAGGCTGGATCCACGGGGCGCGTGATCCTGGGCCGACTGGGCAGTCCGTTCGGCGTCAAGGGTTGGCTGCGGGTTCAGTCCTACGCCCGCCCTCCGGAGCAGATCTTTGAGTACCCCCGCTGGTGTATTGGCGAGGGTGAGCGCTGGACTGAGATGGCGCTGGAGGAAGTCCGGCCCCAGGGGAAAGGCTGGATCGCCCGACTGACTGGCATCGCCAATCGCGAGGCGGCCGCGGCTTTGACTGGCGCATCAGTCAGTATTCCCCGTGAAGCGCTGCCACCTGCGGAAGAGGGGGCATATTACTGGATGGATCTGGTCGGCCTGCGCGTCGTCGGTCTGGATGGTATGGAGCTGGGTCGCGTCGTGTCCCTGATGGAAACGGGCGCCAATGATGTGCTGGTCGTGGAAGGCGATGAGGAGCGGTTGATCCCCTTCCTCCAACCTGAGGTGATCCGCCGCATCGACCTGTCCCAAAGTGTCATTGAGGTGGATTGGGATCCGGAATTCTGACAAGGGGGAGCGATGCGACTGACTGTGGTCACTCTCTTCCCTGAATTGATTGATGCGCTGTTCGGCTGTGGCATTGCCGGCCGGGCGCGGGATCGGGGATTGGTGGAGGTGACCTCCGTCAACCCCCGGGATTTCACCCACGATCCGCACCGCACCGTGGATGATCGGCCCTATGGGGGCGGTCCCGGCATGGTGATGAAGATCGAGCCGTTGCTGGCAGCCATTGAGCTGGCGCGGCGCGAGGCTCCGCCTGGAACGTCGGTGGCGATGCTGGGCCCGCAGGGAAGGCGTTTCGACCAAGGCCTTGCCCGTGGGTATGCCGATTTGCCCGGGCTGATCCTGGTGGCAGGGCGCTACGAAGGCGTCGATGAGCGGGTCATGTCTGCGGTGGACCAGGAACTGTCCATTGGCGATTACGTGCTCAGTGGCGGGGAACTGGCGGCAATGGTGGTGATGGATGCGGTGATCCGGCTGTTGCCGGGCGCCCTCGGCGATGCGATGTCCTGTGCCCAGGATTCGTTCTGGGACGGCTTGCTCGATTGTCCCCATTACACACGCCCGGACGTCCATTCGGCTGGGCGGGTGCCGGCGGTCCTGCTCAGCGGTGATCACGCGGCCATTCGCCGCTGGCGTTTACAGCAGTCGCTGGGCCGCACTTGGCTCAGACGGCCGTCGCTGCTGGCTGAACGGTTATTGGAGCCTGAACAGGAAAGCCTCCTTCAGGCGTTTATTGACAATATTGATATTGACAGCCCGGATGGCGGGTAGAGGATTAGGCATGAGCAAGCTTATTGCAGAACTAGAAGCCGCGCAGATGCGGCATGACCTGCCTGAGTTCAGCCCCGGTGATACCGTGGTGGTCCAGGTCAAGGTGAAAGAAGGCACCCGGGAACGGTTGCAGGCATTTGAAGGCGTCGTGATTGCCAAGAGCAACCGGGGCCTGCATTCCTCCTTCACCGTGCGCAAGGTCGCTCACGGCGAGGGTGTGGAGCGCGTCTTTCAGAGCCACAGCCCGGTCGTGGACAGCGTTACGGTCAAGCGCCGTGGCGACGTGCGTCGCGCCAAGCTCTATTATTTGCGCGACCTGCGCGGCAAGGCTGCCCGCATCAAGGAAAAGCTCGCCCCAAAGGCACGTTGAGCACCTCCGTTTACACCCGATCGGTACGCGACCCATCCGGTTCATTCAGCTTGGCCGCATGGGTCGCGGTTCTGTTTTCGGGTTCCTGGGTTGCCCGGGGCTTCCGGCTCGATTTTCTTGAGGATTCCCAGCCGCGCCGTGCAGGAAGCCGCAGCAGATGTTGGCCATGGGCGGGATGGTCGCGTGGGACCCAAGCACGAAGATT
>JBAUIG010000278.1:0-6627 GCA_049682735.1 Candidatus Macondimonas sp.
CTGTTCGAGGCCGAGGCCCACCTGGGCGGCCAGTTCAATCTCGCCTGCCGGGTGCCGGGCAAGGAAGAATACGCCGAGACGCCCGCCTATTACGCCGCGCGCCTGAGCGAACTGGGGGTCACGCTGCGACTGGGTCAGCGCGTCCGGGCCGAGGACCTGATCGGGGCTGGCTACGCGCAGGTACTGCTGGCCACCGGGGTCACACCGCGCCGGCCGGACATCTCCGGCATCGACCATCCGAAGGTCTTGAGTTACGCGCAGGTGCTGAGTGGCGCCGCGCGCGTCGGCCCCCGCGTCGCCCTGCTCGGCGGGGGCGGCATTGGCGTCGATACCGCCCATTTCCTGGCCCATGATCCCGCCAAGCCTTCGCCGGGACGCGATGTGCCGACCTTCATGGCCCAATGGGGCATCACGCGCGATCCGGCCGTGCCTGGCGGACTGGCTGCGGCGCCACTCCACGGCCATCCGGCGGCGCGGGAAATCCACCTGCTGCAACGCTCCACCGGCAAGGTCGGTGCACGCCTGGGCAAGACCACCGCCTGGGCACACCGCGAGCTGATGGAGCGCCTGGGCGTGCGCATCTGGAGCGGCGTGCACTATGAGCGCATCGATGATGCTGGCCTGCACCTGATTCACAACGACCAGCCGGTGTGCCTGGCGGTGGATCACGTCGTGGTCTGCGCCGGCCAGGAGCCTCTGCGCGACCTGCAAGCCCCGCTCGCGCAGGCCGGGATTCCGGTCACGCTGATCGGCGGAGCCGATGTGGCCGCGGAACTGGACGCCAAGCGCGCGATCGAACAAGCCTGGCGAGTGGCGATGGCCCTGTGAACAGCAATCAGGTCGGATGTATACAGGCCGGCAAATCCCTGCCATCCGGTCTGCCGCGCCTGTTACGATCCCGGAGATGACCATGGATGAGAGCGTCCAGAATGCATTACGTAAATGGCCCAATGTACCGGCTGCCTATGGCTGGCTGGCGCTGGATCGGCGCGGCGATTGGCTGCTGGAGGGCCGGCCACTGCGCCATGCCCGCACCATCGCGTTCATCAACCGCAATTACCTGGCCGATGAATCCGGCGCCTGGCTGTTCCAGAACGGACCGCAGAAGGTCTATGTCAGCCTGGCCTACACCCCCTGGATCCTGCACTGCCGCGCCGATCATGCGCCCGGCAGTCCCGGCGCATTGAGCACTCACACCGGGACGACGTTAAGCGATCTGCGCAGCGCCTGGGTGGATGAAGAAGGCAACCTGCTGCTGGACACCGCACTTGGGGTGGGGCTGCTGGATGACCGGGACCTGGTGGGCTACAGCCCCGCCTTTTGTGATCCTTCGGGCCGGCCCCTGTCCGATGCCGACTTCACGGATGCCTTGATCCGGCTGATGGCAGGAGACCCTGCCCGTATGGGGCTGCGCGACGGCGACCGGATTTTGGAAGTCCATCCCATCCGCCGGGCGGACGTTCCCGCCCATTTCGGATTCATCGCCGAGCCCATGCCGCCGGCGCCATGACCCCGGGGAAGACGATTCGCTGGCATGGCCCCTTCGTGGGCGGCCGTATCCTGCTGCCCGAAGGCCATTTCAGCGGCATCGCCAAGCAGCCGGTCAATGACGAGCTCATGCTGGGGCGCCTGGGCTTTGCCGGTGATCTTCAGGTGGACACCCGCCAGCACGGCGGTCCGGAACGGGCGGTATGCGTCTATCCGCTCGCAGCCTACCGGCACTGGGCAGGGATCTATCCCCGCCGTGCGGATGATTTCGTCCCCGGCGCCTGCGGAGAAAACCTCTGTTGCGAGGGAATCGATGAAGCCGAGGCCTGCGTCGGGGACCGTTGGCAACTCGGCGAGGCGATCCTCGAGATCAGCCAGCCGCGCACGCCCTGCTGGAAACTGAGCCAGCACCTGGAACTGCCCGACCTATCCAAACGCATCGTACAGATTGGGCGCGGCTCGGGCTGGCTGTGTCGCGTCATCCAGCCGGGACGGGTATTGGCGAACGCACCGCTCCGGCTTGTGCAGCATCATCCGGCGCGCATGTCCATCGCCCGGCTGTGGCAACTCACGATCAGCGCGGCGCCCGATCCAATCGCCTTGGCGCAGGCGGGCCAGCTCGATGTCCTGGCGCCCGTATGGCGGAACCGCTTGCAGAGCCGCCAGCGCCTGCTCGAGCGTGCGGGCCGCTAGAGCCGCGCCGGCAGGGTCTTGGCAAGAATGCTCCAGCAAGGCGCGCAACTAGAGTGTCGTCGCATCCGCTCCATGCCGATTGGCGGGCGCCCCCACCCTTGCCCTTCGGGTAGAACGGCTCAACCGAAGCAATCAGCGCCGACCACGACGTCACTGCCTCCAGCTGCGCCAGGAACCGATTCCGCCGCGTCGGCTTCCGCTTGCCGGCATACTCCAGATCAGAAAAACCCGCCTGCATCATTCAGGCGTCACAATGACACTTCAAGAACGCCCATTACCTCAAAAGCATCTGCTGGCAAACCACATACCGGGAGATAAATCAGCGCTTCTTTAATTCAAACCGTGTCTATCAGGGCTCGGGGCTCTGTCATGACGGGGATATATCATCATCGCCTCGACTGGAGCCGCCGCCGTTGCGGTTTACAACGCTCGTTTTCCCGTCAATAAGCTCGGTACACTCACTCTTCGGGTATGGTATGCGGGAGCGTGTATCGACCTTCCTGCTCAATGTCAATGGTGAATAGAACGCGTTGCACCCTGATATGGGCAGCAACCTGATTCATCAGAATCAGGATCAGGCTCGACAACCGGCTTCCGTGGGACATTGAAGCGCGCCTGATCCCAATGCCTGATGCTGGCGGCCCGCGTTGTCGGGTCGGCCGGGGTGATGACAGGCGCTAGTCCAGGTCGCTGGCATCATGCCGTTCCTGCACCCGCTCGTTTTCCGGCCCCCAGATCCTGTTGACCCGGCGACCACGCTGGACTGCGGGCCGCGCATGTATTTCGGACGCCCAGCGGATGACGTGCTTGTAGGACGCCACGTCGAGAAACTCCTGTGCGTTGTAAAGATCCGTCAGCACCAGGGCGCCATACCAGGCATAGTTGGCCATGTCTGCGTTGGTGTATTCATCGCCACACAGGTAGCGTCGGGTGGCAAGGTGTTGATCCAGGACGTCGAGCTGGCGTTTTACTTCCATCGTGAAGCGATCGATGCAGTATTCGATTTTCTCCGGCGCATAGGCATAGAAATGCCCGAAGCCCCCACCCAGGAACGGCGCACTGCCGACCTGCCAGAACAGCCAGGACAGGCATTCGGCGCGCGGCGCAGGCGTTTTGGGCAGGAAGGCATCGAACTTTTCGGCGAGATAAACCAGGATGGCGCCCGATTCAAACACGCGGATGGGCGGCGATGCACTCCGGTCGAGCAAAGCCGGGATTTTGGAGTTCGGATTCACCGCGACAAAACCGCTGCCGAATTGATCGCCTTCCATGATGTTGATCAGATGTGCATCGTATTCGGCGTCGTGCTTGCCCAGCGCAAGCAACTCTTCCAGCATCACCGTGACCTTTATCCCGTTGGGCGTTGCCAGCGAGTAAAGCTGCAGCGGATGCCTGCCGTAGGGCAATTCCTTGTCATGTGTCGGCCCGGCGACGGGACGGTTGATGCGGGTAAACCGCCCGCTGCTCTGGGCGTCCCATTTCCAGACTTTGGGTGGTGTATAAGCGGGCGTATCAGGCATGAGGGTCTTCCTGTGTCGGGATCTGACAAGAGCCGGTCCCGAACGTATAACACACGCGGTGCGGGACTGGACACGAAGCAAATCCATGCCCCATATAGAATCAACAACCTATGGATCGCCACGGCGCTGCACGCTCGCGATGACAGAATAAATCAGCATTTCCCACACTCAATGGCTTGCAGGCCCGGTCCATATCGGCACCAGCCGGCTGGTCTGGGGCAGATCCCAATAGAACTAACAAGGCCCTGTCATTCATATCGCGCATCATCGTTCCATTTACAGAACAATCTTTTTGCTATTAGGTCATTTATCCCAGTCTCAAGGGGGTTTAAGGTAGCCCCATGTCCCGGTCGTGGTTGTGACCCGGTCCCGACCGTTTTCTGGCGGTTGCAAAACGCCTGTTTCACTTTCCTAGGAGTCCGTCATGGCCAAGATTCTCGTGCTCTATTACTCCATGTATGGCCACATCGAAACGATGGCCCAGTATGTCGCCGAGGGCGCCCGCGCCGTCAGCGGCGCCGAGGTGGCCCTCAAACGGGTCCCGGAAACCATCCCCGAAGAACAGGCGCGCCAGTTCGGCGCCAAGCTCGATCAAGCGGCTCCCGTTGCCACTCCCGCAGAACTGGCTGACTATGACGCCATCCTCTTTGGTTCCCCCACCCGGTTCGGCAACATGACCGGCCAGATGCGCAGCTTCCTTGATCAGACCGGCGGCCTGTGGGCCAAAAACGCCCTCAATGGCAAGTTGGCCAGCGTATTCACCAGCACCGGCGTGGGCGGCGGACAGGAAACCACTATCACTTCCTTCTGGCTCACCCTGGCCCACCACGGCATGCTGATCGTGCCGCTGGGCTATGGTGATGTGGCTGGCCAGATGCTGTCGGATAATTCCGAGGTCATCGGCGGTTCGCCCTATGGCGCAGCCACACTGGCTGGCGGCGATGGCAGTCGACAGGTCTCCGAGAAGGAAGCTGCCATGGCTCGCTACCAGGGCCGGCGTGTGGCCGAGTTCGCTGTGCGGCTGGCCGGCTGATCCGGAAAGCCAGGGCGCAGCGCCGGTTACCGGAATCCCGACCGGCTGGCGTCGCACCCCATCGTCATTTTCCCTTGCAACTTGGCGGGTCGGTTGCTGGCGGTGGATGCAGCGCCCGGACTATGCTGACGATGCCATGTCTCAGCCGCTAGCCACTATCTACACGGTCGGTCATTCCCGGCATCCCCTGCCCATGCTGCGGGGACTGCTGGCGTCTCACGGCATCGGCCTCTTGGTGGATGTGCGCCGTTATCCCACCAGCCGCATCGCGCCCCAGTATCGCCAGACGCCCCTGCGCGCTGCGCTCACAGAGGCCGGCATCGGCTATCTCTACCTGGGACAGGAATGGGGCGGATTGCTGGGGGCCACCGAGACCGATGCCGCCGCCCAGGTGCGCTTCACGGCTGGCCTGATCCAACTGCGGCCGGTTCTTGCACCTACCCCGCTGGCGCTGATGTGCGCCGAAGCCGACCCGCGCCGTTGCCATCGGGCGCACTGGATCGCCCCGCGCTTGCAGGCCGTGGGGCATGCGGTGCAACACATTCTCCCCGACGGGACGCTGCTGCGCCATGACGCACTCGATCCTGTGTCCAGACGACCAGGCCGCACGGCCCCAGACTCGGCTACACAACTCGGCTTGCCCTTCCCGGAGGAGTTGGGCTGAATCGTTCATCGCAATCGGGTGGGGCGCCCCTCAAGTAAGCATGGAAACAAGGTTTCCGAGGCCCTCAGCGCTGTTCCGCACTGGCCCGTGTGCGGCGCACCGTCTCCGCCCTCCCTGCGCCACTTGACAGGGTCCTGCCGCCGGCCCATCGTCAGCGCCAATGTTCGCAATGACGGTCAGCCGCCCGCCATCCCCCTCTCAGGAGAAACACAAGACATGCTCTATTGGCATTGGCTGGTCCTGGGGATGGCGCTGATGATCGCCGAAATGTTCCTGGCCAGCTTTTTCGTCTTCTGGTTCGGGCTGGGCGCGCTGCTGGTGGGCGCAAGCCTGTGGATCGCACCGGACTTGAGTCTGGGCCTCCAGCTCCTGCTTTGGTCCGCTGCATCCGGCCTGATGACGCTGTTGTGGTTCCGCTATCTGCGCCCACTGATGAAGGACCGCACCCAGGCGGGCAACGCGCGCGCCGCGGTCATCGGTGAAGCGGGCCGGGTGCTGCGTGCGCCACACGGCGGACACCACGGGATGGTGCGCTTCACCACGCCCTTGCTGGGCGATGATGAGTGGGAATTCATCTGTAATGAACCAGTGACCATTGGCGACCGGGTCTATGTGAAGGATTTTTCAGGCAACACACTGATCGTCGAAAAACGCGACTGACGCCACCCTTGATTTAAATATTGAAGCTCATTCAATCCACTCTTAGAGATACCCCCATGCCCGGAACCGCGCTTGCATTTGTCCTCTTCATCCTGGTTGTTGTCACCATCGGCCTGGGGGTGCGCATCGTGCCCCAGGGCAGCAAACACGTGGTGCAGCGCCTGGGCAAATACCACGCCACGCTCGGCCCTGGCCTGAACCTGATCATCCCGTACATCGACACGGTGGCCTACAAGGTCACCACCAAGGACATCGTGCTCGACATCCCCTCGCAGGAAGTCATCACCCGCGACAACGCCGTGATCATTGCCAACGCGCTGGCCTACCTCAACCACGTGGCGCCCGAAAAAGCGGTCTACGGCGTCGAGAACTACGTGTTCGCCATCCAGAGTCTGGTGCAGACCTCATTGCGCTCGATTGTCGGCGAAATGGATCTGGACGACGCCCTGTCGTCGCGCGAGATGATCAAGGCCAAGCTGAAAGCCGGCATCTCCGACGATATCGCCGACTGGGGTATCACCCTCAAGACGGTCGAGATCCAGGACATCAAGCCCTCGTCGACCATGCAG
>JBAUIG010000279.1:0-16939 GCA_049682735.1 Candidatus Macondimonas sp.
GTGGAGGCCGTCGCCGCTCAGGTGTTTATCCCGTTGACCGTTGGCGGCGGTGTGCGCGATTGCGCCGATGTGCGGCGCCTGCTCAACGCCGGCGCCGACAAGATTTCGATCAACAGTGCGGCAGTGGCCCGACCGGCGTTCATTGCGGAAGCCGCCGATCACTTCGGTTCCCAGTGCATCGTGGTGGCCATCGATGCCCGCCGCGTACCGGGAACGGATGCCGCCCCGCGCTGGGAAATCCACACCCACGGCGGACGCCGCCCCACCGGATTGGATGCACTGGACTGGGCCGAGCGCATGGCCCGCGACGGTGCCGGGGAACTGCTGGTGACCAGCATGGATCGCGACGGCACCGGCCTGGGATTTGACAACGAACTCAACCGCGCCATCGCCGCGCGCGTCGAGGTGCCGATCATTGCATCCGGTGGCGTGGGCAAGCTGGAACACTTGCGCGATGGCTTGCTGGTGGGCCATGCCGATGCCGTGCTGGCGGCCAGCATTTTCCATTTTGGCACCCACACCATCCCCGAAGCCAAGGCTTTCTTGGCCGCCGTCGGGCTGGAAATGCGCCTGGATCCATCGCAGGCGGAGCGATGAACGCGCCCGATCTGGACAGCGTGTGCTGGAACGCCGACGGCTTGGTGCCGGCCATTGCCCAGGACGCGGACAGCGGCCAGGTGCTGATGCTGGCCTGGATGAATCAGGCCGCTCTGGCGGAAACCCTGGCCAGTGGCCGCGCCGTCTATTGGTCACGCTCGCGCCGCGCCCTGTGGCGCAAGGGAGAAACCTCCGGCCACAGCCAGCAGGTGCGCGAAGTGCGACTCGATTGTGACGGTGATGCCGTGCTGCTGCGGGTCACACAAGCGGGCGGCATCGCGTGCCATACTGGACGTGGCAGCTGCTTCTTTCGCCGTTGGGACCCGGTCAATGGCTGGGAAGCGGTCGATCCGGTGCTGAAGGATCCGGGGGATATCTATGGCGCCTGAAGCTGCATTCGCGAGCTATCGCGCTCTGGTCAACACGCTCCAGGCGCGGCGCGGCGCGGACCCGCAGACCTCCTATGTGGCGCAGCTCTATGCCAAGGGGCTGGATGCCATTCTCAAGAAAATTGGCGAGGAGGCGACCGAAACGGTCATGGCCGCCAAGGACGGGGTGCCCGACGCCCTGATCCGGGAAGTGGCGGACCTGTGGTTCCACAGCTTGGTGCTGTTGGTTCACCTGGACCTGGATCCCGATGCCGTGTGGGCCGAACTCGCCCGCCGTCATGGGGTCTCAGGGCTTACTGAAAAAGCCGCGCGGGACCCTTGAGCCCGGCGGAAGGAGCGTAGTGATGTTCGGCGGCATAAGCATTTGGCAACTTTTGATTTTACTGGTCATCGTGGTGCTGATATTCGGCACCCGTCGCCTGGGCAGCATGGGCAGCGATGTCGGCGAGGCCATCAAGAATTTCCGCTCGGCCATGTCCGATGGCGACAGCAACAAGCCGACAACCAAAGCCCCCGAGGTCCTGCCCGGATCGACCCCAACGGCCAGCGCGCCGGTCGAACCAAGCCGGGACGAATCCCGGCCGGGCTGATCCCCCAACCGTATCTCGCTGCCCTTGGGGCGGGATGCCACCGCAGCCCGGAGAGTCCGGGGAGAGATGCCGGCATGTTGGATATCGGCTTCTGGGAGCTGGTTCTGGTTTTTGTGATTGCCCTGGTGGTGCTGGGACCGGAGCGTTTGCCTGGCGCCGCGCGTCAGGTGGGCCTCTGGGTACGCCGGATCCGTGGACTGGCCCATGTCGCGCAGCAGGAATTGGAGCGGGAGCTGAAAATCAGTGAACTACGCCAGCAACTGCACGATAATCCGGACCTGAAAACCCTGCAGTCCGTGCGCGAGGATCTCCAGCGCCTGCGCCGTCTTCCGGCGCAATCAATCCAGCCGCCACCCCACTCATCCAACCCCGGGGAACCCACCCCGAATCCATCGCCCCAGGATCCGCAGCCATGACCCCGGATGAGCCCGGCGATGCCTTCCCCGAGCAACCTTTCCTGACCCATCTGATCGAGTTGCGCAGTCGTTTGATGCGTTGCCTGTTGGTGGTGGGCATTTTGCTGGTGCCACTGGCCGTTTACGCCAACCGGCTGTTTTCCATCCTGGCAGCGCCCATGCTGGCCAAGCTCCCGATTGGCAACACCCTGATCGCGACCCAGGTGGTGACGCCCTTCCTGACCCCTTTCAAACTGGCTGCCGTCACGGCCGTGTTCATGGCCATGCCCTACCTGCTGTGGCAGGCCTGGTCCTTCGTCGCGCCGGGACTCTACCAGCAGGAGAAGCGCTTCGCCTATCCGATGCTGGTGATGAGCATCGTGCTGTTCTATACCGGTGTGGCCTTCGCCTTTTTTATCGCCCTGCCCATCACCTTTGGTTTCATCACCCGCACCGCGCCTGACGGGGTGGCGGTGATGACCGACATCGCCAGCTATCTGGATTTCACACTGACCGTCTTTTTCGCCTTCGGCCTCGCTTTCCAGATTCCGGTGCTCACGGTGCTGCTGGCGTGGGCCGGCATCACCACCCCCCAGGCCATGACACGGGCCCGGCCCTATGTTCTGGTGGGGGCTTTCACGGTGGGCATGTTGCTCACGCCGCCAGATATATTTTCCCAGACCCTGCTGGCCTTGCCGACCTATCTGCTCTACGAGGTGGGCATCGTGTTCGCTCGTATGATGGTCCCCGGCGCCCGCGAGGTGGATGCGCAGCGCCAGGATTCCAACACCTCCTGAACGATCGAGCCGCGCGTTCAGGCCGCTCGGTTCAGATGGATCAATGCACCGGCTGGCCGTCGGTATCCACCACCTGCACCTCACCCCAGCCCAGCGCCCTCACCTCAGCCTCGATTTTCTTCAGATCGCCGACCACTACCCAGGTGAGCTGTTGCGGATCGATCCAGGCGCGCGCCACCTCGCCGGTCTGTTGGGGGGTCAGGGCGCGGATGTCTCGCACAAAATTGGCGTAATAATCATCCGGCAGGCCATAGAGCACCAGATTCTCGATACCGCTCGCTACCTGAGCCGCCGTTTCGAACTGGCCAGGAAGCTTCAGGGTCATGTTCTTCTGGGCCTTGTCCAACTCCTCAGCAGTGACCGGCTTGGATCCCAGAATGGCGCCAATCTCCGCCGCCATCTCGCGCATGGCCGCGGCAGTCTTGTCCCGCTGCACCGGTGCGTACAGCATCCAGGGGCGCTGGCCCTTGGCATCGCTGAGCGTGGAGCCGGCGCCATAGGCCCAGCCCTTCTGTTCCCGCAGATTGAAATTGATGCGCGAGGTAAACATGCCACCCAACACCGCATTGGCCGCCCGGAAAGCCAGATCGCCTTCATGCCCGGTGGGTGCGATGAGCTCTCCAGCCATGATCATGGATTGAGCGTAGTCGGGCCGGTCAATCAGGAAGATGCGCGGCTTCTCGGGACGGGACCGCTCAGGCAGGACGGGCGTAGTCACCGCATCCTCAGGTGCTTTCCAGTCCCCGAAGACCCGCTCCACCTGAGTCTTCAGGGTCGGCAGGTCCACATCCCCCACTGCAACCAGCACCGCATCCTTGGGATGCACATGGCGCCGGTAGAAGTTGCGCAAATCCTCCACCTTGGCTGCCCGGATCACATCTTCGCTACCACTGCCCGTGAGAGGCTGTCCATAGGGGTGATCGAGACCGTAAAGCAGCGGCGGCAGCACACGCTGCGCCATGCTGGAAGGCTTGGTCTTCTCCTGCGCGATCACCGCCAGGCGCTGTTCCTTGAGCAGGGCCAGGCGATCCTCGGGGAAAGCCGGATCACGCACGATCTCGGCAAACAGGGTCAAGGCAGGTTCGAACGTCTCGCGTAGCGCCGACAGGCCTATCACCCCCGCATCCAACTCCGCGGAGGCCCCAATTGCGGCGCCCAGGCGTTCTTTTTCCGCAGCGATCTGTTGCGCATCCTGCCGGCTGCTGCCTTCTTCCAGCATGTCCAGCGTCAAACCAGCCAGCCCGGGGCGGCGCGGGTCGTCGCTGGCAAAACCGGCAGGCACCAGCAGTTCCAGCTCCACCGTGGGCGCATTGGGTCGACGCGCGAGCACGACCGTCATGCCATTATCCAGCCGGGCGCGTTCCAAGGCCGGGAAGTTCAGATCGGGCGGCGTGCCGGTGGCGGGCAAGGCATTGCGATTCACATCTTCGCCCACGGCTGCATAGGTCGGGTAAGGGTCGACGGTAATGGTCAGCCGCCCCTCACCCAGCCAGGTCTGTGCCACCGCGCGCAACTGTTCGGGGGTCGCTTCCCGCAGGCGGGTGAGATCGGTCTTCCAAGCCTCGGGGTCCCCCCCCAGGGTCTGGCTTTCCGCCAACACCTGGGCCTTGCCGGCAAAGCCACCGACCTTCTCGATGCCACGCAGGAATCCGGACAACGCACCCATCTGTGCTCGCGCCAGCTCATCCGCAGTCGGCCCTTCCTTCGCGAAGCGGGCCAGTTCCTCGTTGACCACCGCCTCGATGCGCGCTAGATCGACTCCGGGTCGCGCGGTCGCCATCAAATACACTTGTGAACCCAGTTCACCCGGATCAATCCCCAGGCTCACGTCGGTGGCCAGTTGCTCCTCCTCCACCAGCCGCCGATGCAGACGGGAAGTCTTACCGGATCCCAGTACAGTGGTCGCCAGATCCAGCACCGGCAGGTCCGCGTGCCCCCATTCGGGCACATTCCACACCGCATACAGACGGCTCTGGGCCACGCGGTCCTGCAGGCTCAAGCGGCGTGGCTGGGCCAGCGGCGCGAAGTTCTTGGCGGGGCGCGTCACCGGAGGTCCCGGCGGAATGCTGCCAAATGCCTGCCGCGCCTTGGCAATCGCCGTCTCGGTATCCACATCGCCCGCGATCACCAGCACCGCATTGGTCGGACCGTAATAGGTCTTGAACCATTCATGCACGTCCTCCACCTTGGCCTGATCCAGATCTTCCATGGAGCCGATGGTGGTCCAGGAATACGGGTGACCGGCGGGATAGGTGTTCTTCGCCATCAACTCCCACACCTTGCCGTAGGGCGCGCTTTCGCGCTGGCGTTTTTCGTTTTTCACCACCGCGCGCTGTTCATCGAGCTTGCCCTGATCGATGGCGCCGAGCAGATGGCCCATGCGATCGGACTCCATCCACAGGGCGAGATCAAGAGCCGGCGCGGGGACGTTCTGGAAATAGTTGGTGCGGTCGCGGCTGGTGGTGCCATTCATTTCGGTCGCCCCGACCTGTTCGAAGGGGCGGAAATAATCGTCGTTGAAATGCTCCGTGCCGTTGAACATCAGGTGCTCGAACAAATGGGCGAAGCCGGTCTTGCCGGCCACTTCGTTCTTGGAGCCGACGTGATACCAAACGGTCACGTTGACGATGGGCGTCTTGTGATCCTCATGGACGATTACCGTCAGCCCGTTGTCGAGCACCACTTTGCGATAGGGAATATCCACCGGGACCATCTCCTGAACGGGGGTTGAAGCCGTCGCATCGGCCGCTGGAGCCGACGGCGACGCCGGAGGGGGGACAGGTTCGGGCGCCTCACGCGAGCATCCCGCAACGCCCAGCAGCAATGCGGCCAGCACCGCTGTCGATCGCCATTCCCGCCGCTTGTTCATCCGCTCCTCTCCTTAATAATTGTTCAAAAGCGTCCGTTTGCCGATCCATGGGACAATCGGCCGATTCCCCAGCAACGTCACATGACGGGAGTGAGGTGATTTGGAAAGCCTGTTGTTCTATCTCATCGCTGGCGCCCTGGCTGGCATTCTGGGCGGCCTGCTGGGTATCGGCGGCGGCATGATTCTGGTCCCGGTGCTGGTCTACACGCTGCCGGTGCAGGGTGCCGCGCCTGAAGTGGTGATGCAAACGGCTTTGGGCACCTCGCTCGCTACCATCACCCTCACCGCCGTGTCGTCCATCCGCGCCCACCACCAACGCGGCAGCGTCCCTTGGAGCCTGGTTCGCCGGATGACGCCCGGCATCCTCATCGGCACCCTGGCCAGCGCGAGCCTGGCGGCCAGCCTGCCCGGGCCCATCCTGCGGCGCGGCTTCGGGCTGTTCCTGTTGTTCATTGCCGTGCGCAGCCTGCGCCCCCCGCGGCAGATTGCCGGGCGCTCGCTGCCGGGCGCCCTTGCCCTGATGGGCGCGGGAGGCATCATAGGCCTGCTTTCCGGGCTGGTCGGCATCGGTGGCGGCTCGCTGACCATGCCCTATCTCTACCATCGCGGCCTGGAACTGCGCTCCGCCATCGGCGCCGCAGCGGCCTGCGGCTTGCCCATTGCCCTAGCCGGCAGCCTGGGGTATCTCTTGGCGGGCCGGCACGTGGCAGGGCTCGCGCCGAACAGCAGTGGATTTCTCCATTGGCCCGCCATCGCCGGCATGGGCGTCGCCACGCTGCTGTGCGCGCCCTATGGCGCCCGGCTGGCCCACCGCCTGCCGGAGCGCTGGGTGCGGGCCATCTTTGCCGTTTTTGCCACCCTCATTGGCTTGCGCATGCTCTGGGGCTGAACGCGGGGAGGTCCTGACCTCAAGCCGCGAGCGCATCGGCTCGCCTGGTATCCAGCGACCGCATGCCCAGTCCCGGACACGAAGCCGCCGCCTGAAACCCCATACGGGTTTACTTGATGACCAGGAACAAGGTGCCCGGACCCCGACGGAGCGTCACCAAGATGGTGTCCTGGCCCTTCACGGCGCGCTGGAATTCCGCCACGCTACGCACTGGGCGGCGATTGATCGCAGTGATCACATCCCCAGGACGCAAACCATTGCGCGCGGCTGGCGATTGCGGCTTCACCTCGCTCACTTCCACGCCGTTGCCATCCTCGGCAGGGCCGAATTGCGCGCCCTCCAGCTTGGCGTTGGCGACTGTGGCCGTGGCATTGGCGGCTTCCTTGAGTTCCGCCGCCTCACCCACCGAGGTATTGATGACCTGGCGCTTGCCATTGCGCTGGATTTCCAGCGTCAGCTTGTCGCCTACCCGCAACAGACCGATGGTGTTGCGCAGGTCGCGATAATTCTGCACGCCACGACCATTGATGGACATGATGACATCCTCGGCCTTGATTCCCGCCTTGTCGGCCGCCGAGCCGGGCTGCACCTGGGCCACCAGCACGCCCGCACTGCTGCTCAAGCCAAAGGCCTTGGCCAGATCGGGAGTGATGTTCTGCACCACAACCCCCAGCCGGCCGCGCTTGACCTCACCGTACTGGATGAGTTGCTGCATGACCTGGCGGGCGATATTGGCTGGCACAGCAAACCCAATGCCGATATTGCCGCCGCTGCGGGACAGAATGGCTGAATTGAGCCCAATCAGTTCACCCTGGAAATTGACCAAGGCGCCCCCCGAATTGCCGGGATTGATGGATGCGTCGGTCTGGATGTAGTCCTGAAAGCTGTCTGGATCGCCGATGCCAGAGCGGCCGGTGGCACTGACAATGCCGGATGTGACGGTATGACGCAGGCCGAAGGGATTGCCAATGGCAACCACGAAATCCCCTGGGCGGGCCTTGTCAGAGTCCCCCAAGGATAATTCGGTCAGATTCGAGGCCTCGATCTGAATCAGTGCGACATCGGTTTCCTCGTCGGCGCCAATCACCTTGGCGGTGAATTCGCGCTCATCATTGAGGTTGACCTTGATTTCCTCTGCACCCTTGATCACATGGGCGTTTGTGAGAATATAGCCTTTGCGCGCATCGACGATCACCCCCGAGCCCAGGCTCTGGGTTTCCTGGGTTTGCGGTCCGTCGGGCATGCCGAAGAAGCGCCGGAAATTAGGATCCTCGAACAGCGGGTGATCCATCAAGGGATTACGCACCTCGGTGGTTCCCCTCGTAGAGATGTTGACCACCGCCGGGCTGATCTTCTCCAGCAGGGGCGCGAGTGAAGGCGCTCCCTCACTGCTCAGCACCTGCCATGGCACGGCAGCCGGCGCCGGAAACGGCGCCACACACAGCAAACCTGCCGTTAACACCAAGCTCGACAACACTTTCTGGTGCCTAACACTGCCCATTGCCCGGGAAATCACCTTCATGCCAACACCTCTATCATTAATCTGGGACCCATGGGCACCAACGCACTTTTCCGGGGCGCCCAGCCGGGTGATGGGCATGGGACAGAGCCCTTCACATTTCGTTCCGCAACGGCTGCGACTATAGCCCATACATCCCCCTTCGAGTAATCCGGCCACAGACGCAGCAAACACAAGATGTTGTGCCGTCGCGCGTCATAAGCGCAGCGCATTAGCGCACCCTGCCTTAATGGTTAATAAATTTGCAAGCAATTGTATTTAAACAATTTAAAAGGAAGTCGTTGTTTTAAAAGAAGCTGCGATTCGCGTTTGACAGCAACCTTGCGGGCGCCTACGCTTTCTCCTGCGCATCACAAGATGTTGTACATGAATTCCCATTCCAGATGCGTAGTCCCCGCTAAGGAGCACCCGCCCGTGAGCATCATGCCGATGAACCTGAACCTTCCCGCCCCCGACGATTTGCCGCTCCAGCCCGCCTCCGAGGACATCTGGGACAAGAAATATCGCCTCAAGACCAAGGCCGGCAAGGTGCTGGACCTGACGGTGGACCATACCTACCAGCGCGTGGCGCGGGCCTTGGCGGACGTGGAGACCCCGGCGCTGCGCGAGACGTGGTACGCCAAATTCCTGTGGGCCCTGCGGCGCGGCGCCATCCCCGCCGGACGCATCACCTCCAATGCCGGCGCGCTGGAACACAAGCCCGCCACCTCCACCATCAACTGCACCGTGTCCGGCACCATCCGCGACTCCATGGATGACATTCTGGACAAAGTCCACGAAGCAGGCCTCACGCTCAAGGCCGGTTGCGGTATCGGCTATGAATTCAGCACCCTGCGTCCGCGCGGCGCCTATGTGTCCGGCGCCGGCGCCCACACCTCGGGGCCACTGTCCTTCATGGACATCTATGACGCCATGTGTTTCACGGTCTCCTCGGCCGGCGGCCGGCGCGGCGCCCAGATGGGCACCTTCGACGTAGGCCATCCGGATGTGGTGGACTTCGTCCGCGCCAAGCGCCAGGACGGCCGCCTGCGCCAGTTCAATCTGTCGCTGCTGATCACCGATGAATTCATCCACGCCGTCAAGACCGATGCCGACTGGCCGCTCGCCTTCCCCATCAAGCGCAAGGAAGCCACAGCGGACGGCATCGATGTCCACCACGACGCTGGCGTCCTGTGGCGCGAATGGCCCACCCACGACGATTACATCGTCAACGACGCCGGACTGGTGGCCTGCCGCATCTACAAGCGCATCAAGGCGCTGCGCCTGTGGGACCTCATCATGAGTTCCACCTACGACTTTGCCGAACCCGGTTTCATCCTCATCGACCGGGTGAACGAGGACAACAACAACTGGTTCTGTGAACACATCCGCGCCACCAATCCCTGTGGCGAGCAACCGCTGCCGCCCTACGGCGCCTGCCTGCTGGGCTCGATCAACCTGACCAAGTTCGTGCGCGACCCCTTCACCGAACACGCCCGTTTCGACTGGGACGAATACCGCGAGGTGGTGCGCATCTTCACCCGCATGCTGGACAACGTGGTGGAAGTCAGCGGCCTGCCGCTGCCGCAGCAACAGGAAGAAATCCGCCGCAAGCGCCGCCACGGCATGGGCTTCTTGGGGCTGGGCTCCGCAGCGACCTTGTTACGCCTGCGCTACGGCTCGCCCGAATCCATTGCCTTCACCGAACAGGTCGCGCGGGAAATGGCGATCGCCGGCTGGGAGGTGGCGCTGGAACTGGCGGAGGAGAAGGGCGCCGCGCCAATCATGGACGAGCCCTTCGAGGTCACCCATGAGATGCTCCACAAGCGTCCGGAGATGGCCAAAGACGGCCTGAAGGTCGGCGATCAGGTCCCCGGCCGCGTGCTGTGGGCACGCTATAGCCGCTACCTGCAGCGCATCGGCAGCGTGCGCCCGGATCTGATCGAGGCGCTGGCCGAGCACGGCGGACGCTTCACCCACCACAGCTCCATTGCGCCCACCGGCACCATTTCGCTGTCACTCGCCAACAATGCCAGCAACGGCATTGAGCCCAGCTTCGCCCACCATTACTCGCGCAACGTGATCCGCGAGGGGCGCAAGACCAAGGAAAAGATCGACGTCTTCTCCTACGAGCTGTTGGCCTACCGCAGCCTGGTCAATCCAGAGGCCGACCCCAACGGGGAAAGCGCCGAGAGTCGGCTGCCGGATTATTTCATCACCGCCGAGGACATCACCCCGCGCCAGCACGTCGACATCCAGGCCGCTGCGCAAAAATGGGTCGATTCCTCCATCTCCAAGACCGCGAACGTGCCCACCGACTACCCCTTCGCGGACTTCAAGGAAATCTACCTCTACGCCCACGAAAAGGGCCTGAAGGGTTGCACCACCTTCCGCTTCAACCCGGCCGCCTTCCAGGGTGTGCTGGTGAAGGACAAGGACCTTGCCAACACCACCTATGTCTTCACCCTGGCCGATGGCACCGAGGTGGAGGTGAAGGGCAACGAGGAAGTGGAATATGACGGCGAAATACATAGCGCCGCCAACCTGTTCGACGCCCTCAAAGAAGGCTATTACGGCCGATTCTGAGTAGCGTCAGGCATCCGGCCAACGCGCAGGGATGCCGCCCCGATTGTTTGAATTGAAATGAGCGCCGCGATCGCGCGCCGGAGCAGTCCACCATGGCCATCAAGATCAACCAACCCATCATCGGCTACCAGGTCGCCAGCGACGAGACCAAGACGCCCGCGCCCGCTGCCGTCCCCCAGCCGCCTCGCGACAACGTCATCCAGATGCACGAGCGGCTGGAGCGGCCCGACCTGCTGGTGGGCGCCACCTACAAGATCAAGCCGCCGGTGGGCGACCACGCCATGTACATCACCATCAACGACCTGGTGCTCAATGAAGGCACCGAGCACCAACACCGCCGCCCCTTCGAGATCTTCATCAACTCCAAGAATATGGAGCATTTCCAGTGGATCGTGGCGCTCACGCGCATTATCTCTGCCGTATTCCGCAAGGGCGGTGACATCACTTTCCTCGCCGAGGAACTGAAAGCCGTGTTCGACCCGCGCGGCGGCTACTGGAAGCCCGGCGGGCGCTACATGCCCTCGCTCGTGGCCGAAATCGGCGATGTCATCGAGCGCCATTTGCGCTTCATCGGCATGTTGCCCGACGCGGAACTGGACGAGCGTCAGCTCAAGTTGATCGAGGAAAAGCGTGCCCAGTACGAAGCCCGCACCAATGAGGTCACCACCGGCAAAGGCGCCTTTCCCATCGGCGCGCAGCTTTGCGGCAAATGCCACACCAAGGCCGTCGTCATGATGGACGGCTGCATGACCTGCTTGAATTGCGGGGATTCAAAATGTGGGTGACTGCGATGAGTTAGTGCAATCAGTCGGTTTTTCGCGTCTGCCGCCAGTCATTTCATATTCGCAGGGCAGGACAGTGCTGCTACGCGGTGACGCGGACTTCCACCTCCATGCTCAGAAAGACATCGCTTGTCCCGATGAAACTGCCGGACACTGGCATCGCCTGCCGGATATCTCGCGCAACCGCAACGGGGATCAGATTGTGGCCGCCGACACTGCGATTGGTGGGATCAAACGTGATCCAGCCGGCGCCGGGGACGTACACTTCCGCCCAGGCATGGGTTGAGCCGCCCCAGCGGAGATTCGCCTTGTCCTGATCCGGGTTGTAGAGATAGCCCGAAACGATCCTGGCCCCGAACCCCAGGTTGCGCGCCGCTTCGACAAATAGCACCGCGAAATCCCGGCACGAGCCCCAGCGCCGATCGAGGGTCTGAATCGGCGACTGGGTTCCCTCATCCTCGCGGCTCTGGTAGCTGATCCATCCTGGAATGCCGACACTCAAGTCCTTGAGCAGCGCCAGGGTATCGGTTGGATTACCCCCGACGAAGGTCCGTGCCCAGTTTTTCAGTTGCCCTGCCGGGTCAGGGTATTGCGGGCGCGCCAAGGCGCCGAGGTCGGTCCATTCATCCGGGGAGTAGCGGAATGGGTAAGTGATGGCGGAAGCGGCCACCTCGAAGATCGGCCAAGCTTCGGTGTCGAGTTCGAGTTCCGTCACGCTGCTGATGACCAGCGTTTCGGCTTGGGTCTGGAAGCTGGCCGTCGCGACTGCATTGCCGAAGACGTCATGCGCCCAGGTCACTGTCGCGGTCGGCGTGACTGCCACCTCACTCTTGATGAGGCGCAGATCGCGGCTCTCCCGGGGCCGCAGCATCAAGCGATGCGGCCCAAGGTTGACTGGCTGGCGATAGCGATAGGTTGTGATGTGCTGGATATTGAGAGTGATCAAGGCGGGCTCCGCCATGAAATTGCGGCCAAAGGGCGCCGGAACGCCGATACAGCCGCCCAATGCATGTCCATTGCCAGGGTCAGGGCAAAGCTGCATGAAGATCCCGGCAACCGGAAAGCCGCTCGCAAGGCAGCGACGTCACAGTTCAAGATCTGTCGGCCATCATCCCACATCCAGCATCAAGGAGGGCAACGAGAAGTCCAGCACTTCGGAAGCGGTAGACCCAAACCCGTCATCCAATCAAGCGCTGACCGCCTGCCCACGGCAACAGCTTGATGCGCATCGAAACAAGGCGACTACAAGCTGGCGAATGATTCAGCCCGTCAAGATCAGTGTGTGAGCGAATGCGAAATCGATCTGGAGCGGCTTTCTTAATCGCAGCGCGGAAATTAAAAAGGGGATGTGCGAGAAGGTGGGGCGAGGATAGAATGGCGCGCCCGGAAGGATTCGAACCTCCGACCACCTGGTTCGTAGCCAGGTACTCTATCCAGCTGAGCTACGGGCGCGCTGAACGCGGAATTATCGTGGGGTCAGCCCAAACTGTCAAGAAAGAGAACCGCGCCCAGGTCGGCTGCTCGCCTCAGCTGGGCCGCTTGAACATCTGCGAGGCCGCGCGATTTTGCGCTTCTTGCAAGGCCCCCACAGTCGGGCGCGCCCGGAGTCGCTCCAGATAATCCGCCACACCCGGGATCGTCGCCAGCAAGTTTTCGCCATACACGCGACGAGTCGCCAAGGACACCACCGGCAAGTGGATCACCGCCGCCAGATCGGCCCAGGTCAGGGTATCGCCCGCCAGATAGGCGTCAAAATGTGCCATTTTCTGCAAGGCATCGCGCGCCTTTTCCAGCACGCTGCGAACCTCGCTACGGGTTTCCTCGCTGACCGCGCCGCCAAAGAATGCCGCCGGATAGAGCCGCCGGGCCGGCAGTTCCAGATACAGCTCCATCACCCGCATCAGCTCCCGCACCTTGGCCCGGCCAAAGGGATCTTCGGGATAGAGGGCGGGTTCTGGATGGGTTTCCTCCAGATAATCCAGGATCACCTGGGTCTCGGTCAGGTAGCGCCCCGTGCCGACCTCCAGACAGGGAATCTTGCCCATGGGGCTTTTTTGCAGGAAGTCCGGCTTGGCCGGCGGGAAAACAGGGACTTCCTCGAATGGCAGCCCCTTTTCCAGCAAGGCCAGCTTAACGAGGTTGTAATAGTTGGACAGGGCAAATCCATGGAGCTTGTACATCGCGCGGCCTCCGCCGAATTCAGACCGTCAGGCCGCCATCGGCCACAAACACGCCACCGGTGCAATAGGCCGCGGCATCTGAGGCGAGGAAGACCGCCAGGCCAGCCAGATCCTGCGGCATGCCGATGCGGCTGATGGGTGCCATGGCCAAGGCCTGCTTGAGCACCTGTTCGTTCTGCCACAGGGCCTGGCTGAATTTGGTCTTGATGAGACCCGGGCAGATGGCGTTGGCACGGATGCCCATGCCGCCCCATTCCTTGGCCATGACCTTGGTCAGGCTGATCAGGGCGGATTTGCTAACGCTGTAGAGCCCCAGCATGCGTTCGGGATTCAGGCCGCCGACACTGGCGATATTGACGATGGAGCCGCCGCCCCGGCTGCGCATGACCGGCACGGCCCGCTTGCACAGCTCCAGCGGTCCCTGCACATTGACCGCCATGATTTTCTGGAACACCGATTCATCGGCATTCATCATGGGGCCGAACACCGGGTTGGTGGCGGCATTGTTGACGATGATGTCCAGGCCGCCATGGCGCGCGACCACAGCATCCACCAGCGCCCGCGCCTGCTCCATGTCACCCATGTGGGCGGCGAGCGCGCTGGCCTGGATACCGGCGGCGCAGAGCTGTTCGGCGACGCTTTCCACGGCCTCGAGGCGACGACTGGAGACCACCACGGTGGCGCCGAATTCCCCCAGCCCACGCGCGATGGCCTCACCAATGCCCTTGCTGGCGCCGGTGACCACGGCCACCTTGCCGGTCAGATCAAACCGCTGCTTGATGTTCTCATCCATGATATTGGTTATCCCTTCTAGACTGAACCATGCAAACTGTCCCTTCCATGCGCATGTCAACCCAGCATAGAGCAGTCAGTTGGGCGTCACCACCTCAGAACTGACGTGCGTTCGGTCGCCGGTTGAGGCGCCAAACCTCAATCAGAAAATGCGGTCAGCAATTCGCCCGTCAGGATCCTTTTCTGCCCCACCGCAGGGTGGGCCAGATGGGAGACGGAACAGCCTCAGTGACCGCGGGCCTTGGCCATGTCGCCAATTTTTTCCCACTGCTCGGCCACCGACTCCACGGTCGGCTCCTTGATGGTGGCACCCTGGTTTTCCATCATCTGGGCACGGAAGAAACGACCGCCGCCGGCCTGCAGGATGAAGCCATTGGGGGCCTCATCGGTGCACAGGTACACCACGCCCGGCGTGACCAGTTCGGGCTTGAGCTGATCGAGCATCTGCTTGGGCATCAGGCCCTCGGTCATGCGCGTCCCGGCGATGGGGGCAATGGCATTGCACTTGATGTTCTTTTTGCCGCCTTCCTTGGCCAGGGTGTTCATGAAGCCGACGATGCCGAGCTTGGCCGCGCTGTAATTGGTCTGGCCAAAATTGCCCCACAACCCCGAGGCGGAGGTGGTGACCACGATGCGGCCATATTCCTGTTCGTTCATGATCGGCCAGGCGGCCTTGGTCACCAGCACCGTGCCCATCAGATGCACGTCGACCACCAGACGGAAGTCTTCCATGGTGACGTTCTTGAAGCTCTTGTCGCGCAGGATGCCGGCGTTGTTGATGAGGACGTCGATCCGCCCCCAGGCATTCATGGCGTCGTCCACCATGCTCTGGGCGCCCTGGGGATCGGCCACCGAACCGCCATTGGCGATTGCCTGCCCGCCCATGGCCTTGATTTCCTCGACCACGGACCGGGCGGCTTCGCTGGAACCGCCGGTGCCGTCGATATTGCCGCCCAAGTCATTTACCACGACCTTAGCGCCGCGACGCGCCAGTTCCAGCGCATGGGAGCGTCCAAGGCCATGACCCGCGCCGGTCACGATGGCCACTTTGCCGTCAAAACGATAACTCATGATGCATCCTCCATGATGGTCATTCGAAGGCCGCGCGTCCGGCACGGCCTGATGTGAAACGGGAAAAATTCTGAATGTTGCCGGTGTCAGCATAGCCCATACCCCATTGCCAAGGTATGGGTTATTTCCTACAGGCGGTGGGCATCCGGCAGGTACTGGAACAGCCATGTTTCCGTCAGAGGCCGGTTGCGCAAGGGCAGGAAACAGCGCAGATCAACCGGCTGCGTGCCTTCCACATCAAGCAGGTCGAACACCACACGCCAGCGATCCGAACCCACCACCTTGAGGGAATAGCTGCCGGCGACCCGACCCCGGGATGCCCACACCGTAGGCAGGATGTCGAAACGCTGAGGCATCTCGGCAAGGCCTGAGCCCGCGAAATCGATCACGAACTTGCGGGCATTCTCGGGACGGATGCCCTTTTCCTGTCCGGGAATGCCGGAGCGCCCGATCCATGTGTCCACCACCCGCGCAATCTGCTCCTGCGGATAAGGCTCCTGGTCCACCCAGTGCAGGCGATAATCGAATGCCCAGCGGGAACCAGGCGTGACATCAGCCTTGGGGACCCAATAGGCAACAATGTTGTCGTGGATTTCATCGTTGGTGGGGATTTCCACCAGTTGCACGGCTCCTTCCCCCCATTCCCCCAAAGGTTCCACCCACAGACCGGGACGGCGGTCGTAGTAGGCGCCGTCGTCCTGGTAATGATCGAATTTACGATCACGCTGCAGCAGGCCAAAGCCGCGCGGATTGTTGTCGAAGAAGCTGTTGGTCATCACGTTGTGGGGATTATTGAGCGGTCGCCAGATGCGCTCACCCGCGCCGGTCCACAGTGCCAGGCCGTCATTGTCATGGATTTCCGGGCGCCAATCCGTGCCTTGGCGGCGATTGGCCTCGCTGTACCAGAACATGCTGGTCAGGGGCGCAATGCCCAAGCGTGTAATCGCGGTGCGGGGAAACACCACGCTGCTCACCTCCATGGTGATGCTGGAACCGCGCTTGCAGACAAAGCGATAGGCACCCGTGAGGCTGGGGCTTTCCAGCAAGGCATAGATCGTGACAGGTTCGCCGCCCTCGGCCTGATCCAGCCAGAACTGGGTGAACAGCGGGAATTCCTCGGGCTCGGGCAGGGCTGTGTTGATGGCAACGCCACGAGCAGACAGGCCGTATTGGTCCAGCGGACCGCTGGTGCGGAAGTAGCTCGCGCCCTGGAACGCCAGCCAATCCGGTCCTTCTTTGCCTTTATCGAGTACCCGGAAGCCGGCGAAGCCCAGATCCTTGGGCAGAATTTTTTCAAGCCCGGTATCGCCGTAGCTGAAATAGTCCGGCCGGTAGACAATTTCACGCGCATTTGCCCCGTCCAGCACATGGATCTTGACGCCCTGCCGGACCCAGCGGTGGAGATGGAAAAACTGCACGCCATGGGGATGGCTGGCATCACCCCACAAGGCCTTTTCCTTGCGGTAGCGCAGCTTTTGGTGAGTATCGAAATCGATGGACTCCA
>JBAUIG010000280.1:0-2259 GCA_049682735.1 Candidatus Macondimonas sp.
GGATTGATCGACATTGAGAGGAGACCGCTTGGATGGGATTTCAGGGGGCACTCTAGAGATGCGCGATCCCGGTGGCAAATGTCCTCGTGGCGATTTCCAGGGCAAATAAAACACAAAAAAGAACCCCGCCTGTCGAGGCGGGGTTCGAACCATCCGAGTCAGGATGTTTTCTTACAGGGCCTTGACCACGGGCTTGGGTGGGTTGTCCATGCGTTTGGCAAAGGTAACGGGTCCCGATTCGCCCACCGTGGCGGGGAACCAGAGGATGACCGATAGGTCGATGTTGAGCTTGCCAACGGGCAACTCGGTCACCCGAACGCCCATGCGGGGCAGTGCCTCGGGATATTTTTCGGTGTCGAATTTCTTGTCTGGCTTCACGGCATCTTCGTAATACAGTTCAGCCTTCACCGGCCAATCCGGCGGAATGCGCACCTGCATCATGACGTCGAAGCCTCTTGCAGTTTCAAGCCAGATCCAGTTCTTGTCGGGTACCTGGATGGCGAGCTTTTTTTCCACCTCATCCATCTTGCCGTCGATCTTGCCGTACTGGCCCGTTGGGTTGAGTGCTGTGGAGAAACGGCCGCCCCGCATGTCATTCATGTCCAGGCCGAGATCGATGATCGGTTTGTTGAGCACGCGGGTGAGAATTTCTCCACCGGGGATGTTGAGTCGCACTGGCAGGTCGATGCCTTCGTCATAGAGCGTCATGTCAGAGCGGATGAAGAAGACAGGAATGCCTGCCACCACAACGCGGATGGACAGCAGGAGGACTTCGCGAATCGGTCCGTGCTTGACCCCCATCAGCTTGGCTTCAATGTTCTGAATGCCGACCGAGACGCGAGGCCACGATGTGATGACGCCAGTCGATAGGTCCAGGAATATCGTATCCAGTACCCGATGTTCCGGGGTGGGCCCGGCGTTGGCACGGTAATCCTCGAAGATCAGCAAGTTGTCCTTGCTTTGCTTGAAGTTGTGGAAGTTGCCCTTGAACCGATGCGTGCTTTCATCGTAGGAGACATACTTTGCCTTGTCCCGGAGCGTGTTTCCAGTGACGAGGTAGGCGTAGCGCGTGGCACCGTTATCGGTCAGCGCGACTTCCTGCACCAGCTTGCCTTCCGAGAGGGGCGTGGCGGCGGCATCGTAACGCTCCTTGCCCGTATCGCGATGCATGAAGACGATTTCGTCGTTGGCGTCAAATTTGCCGGCGACGCCGTTCACTTCGGTCTTGGAGACGCCGTCCACATACACCCATCCGTCCTTGTCCCGTTCATCGATCTGGAATGGGATGGGCACCAGTTTGCCGCCTCGCACGGCCATGACGGAAATGTCCGCGATGTCGTGTTGCTGGAGGTTTTCGGCCTGCTTGGCCTTGACGATCACTGGGGCAACCCAAGTATAGGGATTGAGACCAGAATCCCTGACCAGTTGATCGATCTGAGCGGTGGTGAGCCGCCTGGAGATTTCCGGTCGCTCGGCCATCAGACTGGGTTTAGCTTCCAAATCCTTGACGATCTGCTGATATTCGGTGTCTTTCACCGAGCCATATTCGCTGGCGGCAAAGGCGGGCGGGGCAAGCCCCAACACGCCGGCCAGCGACCAGGCGGCAAGTCGCAATTTCATCTTCTGTGTCTCCTTGACGATGAAGGGTTTCTCGTTCCATGGAACCCTGTGGTCTGCCATTCGCCGCCGGATCAGGCGGCCCGCGTCGGCCAATGCAGATATCCGTGTCAGTAAAGTTTGGGTTTTTGATCTTGTCAAATGCCTTTATCAAGACAAATCCAATGGCTTGGCAGGCGCGGCCAATGCCTTTCTTGTCCGCGCTTCATGCAGGAGTGGCTTGACAGGAGTGGAAAGCAGTTCGCCGGTTCGTGGTCAGGCGATGGCACGTAAGGTAAGGGTGAAAGGATGGGGACCGTGGGCATCGACCCACAGACCACGACCCTCCCGATACCAATCCCCGAGGTCGATGCGCAGGCGCCCCTTATCGGTGCTGTCCAGGCGGTGGATGGCGGGGCGATGCGTATGGCCATGAATCAGCCACTGCGCCGCGAAGCGACGAAGCAGTGACTGTGCGGCGGCCGCATCGACATCCATCGCAGTCGCGGCCTTGCGGCGCACCGCCGCCTGCGTTCGCTCGCGCAGGCGCGCCGCGAGTTGGCGCCGGCGGTGCAGGGGGAGTGCGAGGAATAGCTGCTGCAGGACCCGATTGCGCACCACCCGCCGGTAGCGCTGGTAGCCGATATCGGCCTTGCACAATAG
>JBAUIG010000281.1:0-5943 GCA_049682735.1 Candidatus Macondimonas sp.
ACCATCTGGTCGCGCACCGTGAGCCCGCCCACGGAACGATCGCCGATGGTGATGAGGAAACTCTTGTCGGCAATGGTCGGCAGGGTCAACAGCCGGGACGCGGCTTCAGCCAAATCGACCTGACGCAAGCTGTGGTCTTCCCGGACACCCGCATCCCGATCCAGGCCCAGTGTCGTCGCCTGCCGGTGCATACGCGGTGGCTTGCCCAGCAGCACCGACAAGGGCAGATCGATGGGCCGATTGTGAAAATGCGCATCCTCGAGGGTCAGATGCGGTGCCGCGACGGCGGTGCCCACCACGGCATAGGGACAGGATTCCCGCTCGCACAGGGCGACGAAGGTGGGCAGTTGCACCGGGTCGATGGCCAGCACATAGCGTTCCTGGGCCTCGTTGCACCAGATTTCCATCGGTGACATGCCGGGATCGTCACTGGGAATGGCCCGCAGCTGGAAATCTCCACCGCGTTCACTGTCATGAACCAGTTCGGGTAAAGCGTTGGACAGCCCGCCCGCGCCCACATCGTGGATCGAGAGGATGGGATTGGCTGCGCCGCGCTGCCAACATTGGTCGATCACTTCCTGGCAGCGGCGCTCCATTTCCGGGTTGTCGCGCTGCACCGAGGCGAAATCCAGCGCCGCCTGACTCTGGCCGCTGCTCATGCTGGACGCCGCGCCACCGCCCAAACCCAGCAGCAGGGCGGGTCCACCCAGTACCACGATGGCGGCGCCCGGCGGGATAGACAGCTTCTCCACATGATCGCGGCGAATGTTGCCCATGCCACCCGCCAGCATGATGGGCTTGTGGTAGCCGCGTACTTCCGGGCCTTGGGAACCGGTCACACACTGCTCATAGCTGCGGAAAAAACCCGCCAGGTTGGGGCGCCCGAATTCATTGTTGAAAGCGGCCCCACCCAGCGGGCCAGCCAGCATGATGTCCAGCGCCGAGGCGATATGCGGCGGGCGGCCGTGATCTACTTCCCAGGGACGCGGCAGGCCGGGCAGGCGCAGGTTGGACACGGCAAAGCCGGTGAGGCCCGCCTTGGGATGGGCGCCGCGGCCGGTGGCGCCTTCGTCACGGATTTCCCCACCCGCCCCGGTGGCGGCGCCGGGGAAGGGCGCGATGGCAGTGGGGTGGTTGTGGGTTTCCACCTTCATCAACAGATCCACGGCTTCCACGGTTGCCTGGTAAGCCTGGTTCTCGGGGTCGGGATAGAAGCGCGCCGCCTGCGATCCTTCAATCACCGCCGAGTTATCCCGATAGGCCGAGAGGACGCCTGCGCTGCGATGGGCGTAGGTGTTGCGGATCATGCCAAACAGCGAGTGTGGCATGGTCTGCCCATCGATCTCCCAGCTGGCGTTGAAGATCTTGTGGCGGCAATGCTCCGAATTTGCCTGGGCAAACATCATCAGTTCGACATCGCTGGGGTTGCGCCCCAGCTTCCGGAAACTGTCCGCCAGATAATCGATTTCGTCCTCGGCCAGGGCCAGCCCCCAGTCGCGATTGGCGGCCTCCAGTGCAGCGCGCCCACCCGTCAAAAGATCCACCTCCCGCAGCGGGGCGGGATCGGGATGGCGGAACAACAGCGCCTCGGCTTCTTCGATGCGGTCGATCAGCGTCTGCGTCAAGCGGTCGTGCAGAGTCTCCCCCAGCGCATCCTGCGGCATCTGATCCGGGGGCAATCCGGCGAGATCGATGCGGATCGCCCGCTCGATGCGTCGTACCGCGCCGAGTCCGCAGCCGCGCGCGATATCGGTGGCCTTGCTGCACCAGGGGGACACTGTGCCGGCGCGGGGAATGATCCAGACCGGTCGTGTGCCGGCGGGCGAGGGGGCATCCGGAACCGCGTCCAGCAGGCGTTCCAGCAGGGCGCTGGCGTCAGGGTCAAGCGGCGCTGTCGATTCCACCAGATAGGTGTAATGGGCCGCGAGCGCCGTGACGGCGGGGCAGTGGCTGCGCACTTTGTGTAGCAGCTTGTCCAGGCGGAACGGCGAGAAGGCCGTGGATCCATTGATGATGCGCATGGGGACAGTCCTCATGAAAGCTCGCGGCCTGCTCACAGGCGCGGACGGATATCGTGCCAACCCAGGCCCTGTTCCTGGGGCGCCAGCGTCAGCCCCGCAGCTTCTGCCGGCAACCGGTGTGCCAAGGCCTCGCGCACATGCGCCGGCGTGTTGTTTTTTTCGCTGATGTGCCCGGCAATCAGATGCTGGAGCGCCCGTCGATCGAGGTTCTCCAGCAATTGCACCGCCTGGCTGTTGTTCAAATGCCCCAGCCGTCCACCCACCCGCGCCTGCAATTCCGGCGGGTAGGGGCCGCGGGCCAACAAATCGGAATCGTGGTTGAATTCCAGCATCAGGGCGTCCAGGCCGTCCAGGCTGCGCTGCATGTGGGGGGTGACATGACCGGCATCGCTCAGCACGCCCAGGCGCATGGCGCCGTCGGTGAACACGAATTGGCAGGGTTCGCGGGCATCGTGGGGCACAGGGTAGGGATGGATCGACAGATCCTGAATGGCAAAGGCTTCATGGGGGCTGAACAGCCGCACCTCGGGTAACCGCGGCATCCCGGCACCCCGGTACGTGCCCGCCGTCAGCCATACCGGCAGGCCGAAACGCCGCGCCAGCCGCGCCACACCACCCATGTGGTCGCCGTGCTCATGGGTCACCACGATGGCGCACAGACTCTCCCCCGTAAGTCCCAACACCGCCAAGCGTCGCAGCGTTTCATTGACTGCAAAACCACAGTCCATCAGGACCACAGTCCGGCCACAGGCTACCACCGTGGCATTGCCCCGGCTGCCGCTGCCGAGAGTGGCGAAACGCAAACCGCTCATCGGCGCCGGAAACTCAGCGACGGCCGGGGCCGCTGCCCGGATTGTGGTAGAACGGTCCGGGAAACGGGGTCACATTGCCGTCGAGGGAGGTGATGCGGGAAACGCCTTGTTGGGCAACCTCATCAATGCGAATCAGTGCATGCAGCGGAACATGGCTGCGGTCGACGGCGGCAAACTCGCTTTTCAGGCGCTCCTCGGACGGATCCACCACCAGGTCCGAATGGGCGCCAAAAACCAGCTCTTCCAGGGTGACAAAGCCGAACAGAAAATCCTGGGTGACCTTGCGGGCATAGACCTCATAGATCTTGCCCTGGTTGAGAAAGCTCACCCGAAACAGTGTGTCTGCCATGTACGCTCCGTATCCTGGCCGGCGTCAGCCGCAACGGCCCATTTTGATCGGGCGCTAGTGTAACTTAAGCGCCCAAATTCCGCCGATAGCCGTGCGCCAGTTTGCAGTGACTTCTTTTGGAAGCGCAAAAGTCTGAGCTGGTTCAGCGATGGAGAAACTGCTTAAGCTAGGTTTACGAAAATGAAGTTGCCATAGATAACCAAAAGTGCGCGAACAGACTCGGCCTGTTTGCCCGGCCGGCGTGCTTGGCTGATGGAGCTGATGGCTTGCGAATAAGAGGCGGGATGAGGGGAACGTTGGCGTCATGGAAATCGGCTGTCTTGAAATGGCTTAATGCTACGCGTTTTGCCTGATAAAATGCAGAAATCCCGACGCCCACGCATAGCGGGCATCGGGATCATCATAATCCACCGGATGAAGGGACCCTTAATTTCTTAGTTATTCGATTTACCCAGTCCACCGGGCTTTCGCACTCTCAGTCCTATGTCGTCGTACGAGCGTTCTTCGCGCGCTCAGCCCCTATAGCGGTCTTGACATTCTTTTGCTCTTCAGGCGGAGGAAGTACCGCTTTCATGCCAAGCGATTCAATCCACAACTCCCGGCACCAACCCTTGGTGTGATAGAGGTGCTCGTCTTCCTGATCTTCAACCTCCTCGTATGCGGCGCGGAGAGCTTTGGCGCGCGCGCCAGTGGCTTTTTCGGCGCATAGGCCGATCAGTTCCCAATCGAGGTGATCTTTGGTTTCGGCAAGGACCACGCATTCGGCTGCGATGATCTGCGCAGCCGCTGGTTCCGCTTCGCGGCGGGCGCTCTCAACTGCATGAAGCAGGCTTTCGCCTAGAGAAGCCACCAGCTTACGACCCAGGGACATTTCTTCTGGATCCATGTCCAAGGCTTGGAAAACATCTTCCAGAATCTGCACATGCCGACGTGATTCGTCCAGGTATTTTTCCCATTCTCCTTTCAGATCTTCATTGCGGACACACTTCAACGCGGCGGCGTAAAGCTTCACCCCACCACGTTCGTGCTCGAGGGATTGCAAAAGCAGTTCCTTGATTTGAGCGTCGTTCACAGCGCACCTCATTAATGAGTTATTAAGAAATAAGCGGAATCAATAGGACCCGAGACGAAGATGTAAAGTTCAGGATAAGCTCAGGATTTGACTTAATGATTACGGCCAGCATGGGCATGAAGAGAAAATGCTGGGCTCTTCAGACGGACATCGCTTGCGGTGGCAGGCGTACCCGTAACACGGCAATGCTGCACGAGAACGTATATTCCAAGGCGGGTACCGGTCGAGATCGTTTCAGGCAATAGTGGCGGAGGGCGCGCCAGAGCGTACAGCCTTGCAAGACATTTTGTTGCGCTCAGGGCGCAACGCCCATCTTACGCAGCGTCGCGGTCGTGAGGGTCTGGCGCTGCTCGAAGAAACCAGCCCAAGGGTCGATGCGGCGCACCTGCGCCAAGCGCTCGGCGAAGTTGGTGACCGTCCAGACAGCGCCGCTGGCCAGCGTGTCGAGTTCTTCCCAGGCCAGCGGCGTGGCCACCGGTGCGCCGGGCCGGGCGCGCGTCACGTACGGCGCCACCGCCGTTGCGCCGCGGCCGTTGCGCAGCCAGTCCACGAAGATCCGCCCGCCGCGTTTTGCCTTGCTGGCGGTGGCGACGTAATCCTTAGGTGCCGACCGCTCCAGCAATTGCGCAAGCGCGCGGGAAAAACTTTTTAGCGTGTCCCAGTCGGTGCGCCGTTCCAGTGGCGCGACCACGTGCAAACCCTTTCCACCAGTGGTTTTCACGAAGGCTTCCAAGCCAAGATCGGCCAGCACTTCGCGCAGCACCCGGGCCGCGTCCTTCACGCGATCGAAATCCACATCCGGTGCTGGATCGAGGTCGAGGATGAGCCGGTCGGGGCGTTCCAGGCGGTCAGCGCGGCTGCCCCAGGGGTGCAGTTCCAGCACGCCGAGTTGCACCAGCCCGACCAGTCCCCCGGGGTCGCGCACCATCGGGTACAGATCGGTTCCATCGTCCTCGGGCACTTCCACCGCGCCAATGGCCTCTGGCGCACCCGGGCCCAGGTGCTTTTGGAAAAAACACGCGCGTGCGCGGCCCTGCGGGCAGCGCAGCAGGGATAGTGGCCGACCCTCAATGTGTGGTAGAGCCAGCGGCGCCACGGCGACATAGAACTCCGCCAGTGCCTGTTTGGTAAGGCCCTGCTCAGGAAAGAGCATCCGGTCGGGATGTGTAATCGTCACTCCGGCGACGCGGGCTGTGCCGGCCTCGGATCGGCGCCCGGCGCCCCGGTGCGGGGCCGCTTGCGCCGGCACTTTCGCGGCGGCAGCTTTCCGGGCTGGTGCACGGGGCTTGGACGGCTCGCCGACCGGGCTGTCCGTCACCGGCGCATCGGCCGGGCGTTCGCGAATCACTTGCTTTGCGTCCTTGTCCTCGCGAAGCCCAAGAAAGCTCGGATGGCGCATGTAGCCATCGCTGGTCCATTCGGTAAAGGCCACCTCGCAGACCAGTTCCGGTGCCACGAAATGCGCGCCACGCCGGGCATCCCTTGGTAGAGACTGGAAGGGGCTGTCGGGCCGCTCCAGGTTTTCCAGGCGCTGGTGAAGTATGCGCAACAGGCGGTTGTCAAAGCCGGTGCCGATGCGCCCGGCATACACCAACTCGCCATCGTCGTTGTAATAGCCGACCAAGAGCGCCCCGAAGCCGGTACGGCTGCCCTGCGGATCGGTGTAGCCACCGATCACCACTTCCTGGC
>JBAUIG010000282.1:0-3560 GCA_049682735.1 Candidatus Macondimonas sp.
CAGCACGCCCTGGATGCGCGCGGGATCGAAGCATCGGTCCGTCCCGACGCAGCCATGGATGTTGTACGTCGCTACCCGCAGGGGGGGAATGGGCATCGCGAGACTACCGATCGGCCAAATCCCCGCCGTTTTGCGCACCTCTCGCCCAGCGATTCAGGCCGAACAGCAGACCAACGACGACGAGGGTGCTGATCACGAGCGTGGTGACGGTTCCTGCATCGGGGTCGCGCAGGCTGGCCCATAGACGATCGGTAAAAAATGCCAGTGCCGCGATACCCGGCCCCATCCCGATCACGGTGCCTAGCATGTAATCCCGCAAGCGAATGCGGGAGGAACCCGCCACCAGATTGATGACGGCAAAGGGCGCCACCGGAACGATCCGGACCGTTGCGACGGCTAGCAAACCATTGCGGGCAATGCGATCGGCAATGGCTTCCACCCGCCCGCCGGACATGGGCCAACGTGCCTTGCCGCCCGTCCAGACGCCCAGGCCATAGCCAACCAGAGCGCTCAGCAAAGTTCCTGTGAGGGCATAGGCAAAACCCGCAACGGGACCAAAAACCAGGATGGTGGCCACGATCAAGGCCGTTACCGGCACCATGAGCACGCTGGCAAGCACGAAGAAGCCCACCAGCAAGACAGGTGCGAAGGGCAATTGACGGACCGACTCCAGGATCCCGCGCAACTGCTGTGGCTCCAGCCATTCCCCCAGCGGGGTGAAGCGCCAGGCTGCCATCAGCCCCAGCAGCACCGCGACAGCAGCGGCGCCCGCGATCCAGCGTGACGACTTGGGACGCATCTTTCCCTGCGTCGGGAATAGCTCCTTGAGCAGGGACTCCGAATCAATGGGGCGCTCCGGATCGCAGATTTCCTGGCGGGTCAGCCAACTCTCGTCGTAGGGCGGCAATTCCGGCTCCAGCAGCCGCAGGGAGCGCCCATCCGTGCGCAGGGCTTCGATCCCGCGTAGCAGGCTGCCTTGGGCTTCGATTCGAGCCGCGACCCGCTCCGGGGTGGTATCCAGATGCTCTGCCAGCAGGCGGTTGCGAAACGCCACGATTCCGGGCTGGGCCAGGGCTTCCTCTGGCGTGAGTTCCACCGCCAGATCACATTCGGTATCCAGGCCCATCGAGCGGTTGTTGAGGTTGGACGAACCCACCCGCACGAAACGGTCATCGATCACCATGACCTTGCTGTGGAGGCGGATCGACTGCGTCTCATCCAGGCCCGGAATATCAGCGTAGTAAACGCCCAAGCGCCCGTGATGATCGGCCTGGCGCAGGTTCTGCAAAATGCGGATGCGCATCCTGTCCAGGGAATTCTGTGACAGCCAGCCGTCGGTCTGCCGCGGCAACACGATGATCACTTCCGGGCCGTCAGCTGCCTGCAGGCGCTCGGCCAGCGCATGGGCCACCTTGTCGCATGTCAGGTACTGGTTTTCGATATAGATGCTCGCCCGCGCCGCCGCGATGCTATCGAGATAGAGCTGTTCGACTTCACGCACCTCGATCTGGTCCTTGTAGGCTGGACGGGTGCGGGCAATGGCGACTTGCACATTCAGGAGATCCGGTTTGACGTGTCCCGGCCAGAAGATTGCCGGGGGTGCCCGTACCGGCGGCGGCTCGCGGGGCGCCACTTCATCCCGGACGGCGCGATTCCAGCGCTCGCGTACCATCTCCCCCAGTGCAGACGCCGCGGGACCGCAGATCATCATCTGAACGTCGTGGTGCGGACGGCCTCCCAAACCGTCGGCCGCCAGGCGTCGCGGATCATCCACCCGATGGGCGGGCGTATCCCAGCGGCCCCGGGCCGGGTCCAGTCCACCAACGAATGCGAGGGCATCATCGATTACCGCGATCTTTTCATGATGCGCAGCGCCCAGCGGGCACTGGTCGTCGAGGCGAAAGTGCACCCGTTCATGGGTGCTCCAGCCCAGCTTGTAGCGGAGCAGCCATTCCCGCCCGCGACCCAGCAATAGCGAAAAATCCCAATTTATCAAGAAGATCTGCAAATCGGGATGCCGGGCAGCCTGTTCATTGAGTAGCTCCCGCAACGGCTGGCATGTCGCAGCAGGTTGCTCGGCATCCTCGGGGGACAGACAAAGGCTGCTGTAGAGGTCCCAAGTCAGCATGAAGATTGTGCGCCGGGCTTGCACCAGGCCATCGTTCAGCGCAGAGAAATACGCTTGTCCATCGATCAGGAACGCGACCTGTTCGGCTTTCTCCAGCCGCCAGCAATTGCGCCCTGGTTGCAGAATGCGATCGAATGCCACGGCGGTTTCCTTTATCCACGTGCTCAGGGCACCGTTGGTGCGCATCCCCTTTGGCATGGCGATTCAGAGCAGGAGCGCCCTTTGAAAACCAATGGGGACAATTGGACATAAGAGGGTAGCCCTTCCGCTGCAGCAGGGGAATCCTGCAGGTCCTCGCCATCTGCCATATCCGGCATCCGCTGGGTGCGGCCAGCGTGCATTTTTTCCCAATGCGTTGGCTGGCGGCTGGAAGGAACAATCCAATCTACGGAAGTCGCTCAGCGACCCGCCCGATGTTGCGCTGATGGGCCGCCAGCATGGCGGTGAGATCCGCGGCAAGCGCGGCGTCGCGGATGGTCGGCAGCAGCACCTGCAGCTTGCGCACCACCCAGGCCTGGCCGCGGTTGAGGAAGGCGAGTCGTGCCGGGATTCCGGTGATCGCCATCGCCTTGTCGTAGAACACGCCGGTGTTCGGTGACGGGATGCCCCGCAGGCGCCGAATGGCCCGGGTGAGCACGCCGCACCAGCGGGCTTCGTCACGGTGGATGGCCATCACCAGCGGCTTGAGGTCGGCATCGCTCGCTAGCTGCGCGACCGTGCGCAGCGCCACACGCGCCCCGGCGCGTTCGGCCTCCAGCAGCTCGTTCAGGGCCGCCAGCAATTCCTCCCGGCCCGCGTAGCCCATGTAGCGATCGTCCGCCTCGTGTGCGAAGCAGGCCGGCGAGGCCGCTTGCGCAGGTTCCGGCGGCGGCGGGGTCCCGGCCGTGAGCAGGGCCTCGGCTTCATCCGCGATTGCCCGCAGGCGCTGCGCCGCAGCCACGATGGCGGTCACCCGACCCACCCCCTGGCTGGCATACAGCGCCATCGCCTCGAACTCGCCACGCATGCAGCGCAGCGGCGAATCGGTGCTGAACAGATAGATGGGGCGGCCGTCTTCCTCACCGATCACCGTCCGTGTGCCGGCGAACGGATCGCCGCGCTCGCCGCGGGTGACGGCACTGGCGAGCACCCGCACCCGCGCGCCGGGCGGCCAGTTGATGTGGAAGGCCTCGGTCAGCACGGTATCGTCCGCGCCCGCCGCGATCAGACGCTGCTTGTGATGATCGTGAGCGAAGGATTCGGTGGTGGCGATCAGGGCCGTGCCGAGTACCGCGCCCTGTGCGCCGAGCGCCAGGACCGTCGCTACATCCGCCCCGTCGGTGATGCCGCCGGCCGCCAGCACCGGCACGGTAGCCGCGGCGACCACCTCGGGCAGCAAGTCGTGCAATGGCCGGGTGCCGCGCACGTGGCCTCCGGCCTCGACGCCCTGCGC
>JBAUIG010000283.1:0-2118 GCA_049682735.1 Candidatus Macondimonas sp.
AGGCGGCGCTTCCAGCGCGGCGGGCGCAGCCATGAGCGATCAGGCGGGTTTTGCGAACGCAGTGCGCGACCGGCGGGCGCCCTGCCCGGCGGGCCTGAGGGCCTGGAACGGCTCGGACCCGGCCGCGCGGCTGGCGGTGTATCGCAACAACGTCTGGGTGTCCCTGATCGACGCCTTGGCTGATAGCTTTCCGGTGACCCAGGCTTTGGTGGGCGCGGACTTCTTTCGCGCCATGGCGCAATGCTTCATGGCGTCGCAGCTGCCCCGCAGCGCACTACTGGCGGAATACGGCGCGGACTTCCCGGATTTCATCGCGGGCTTTGCGCCCGCCGATCCGGTGCCTTATCTCGCCGATGTGGCCCGGCTGGAGTGGCTGCGCGTGCGGGCCTATCACGCCGCGGATGCCGACCCCGTTGCCCCGGCACGGCTGCAGCTCGCCCTGTCCCAGCCCGAGACGCTGGGGCAATGGGGTCTGCGGCTGCATCCTTCGCTCAGCGTGCTGGCCTCCGATTGGGCGGTGGTTGCGCTATGGGCCGCGCATCAGGGCGTGGGGGAGCTTGGCGCCGTCGATCCGTCGCGAGCCGAGACGGCTCTGGTGCTGCGCGCCGGGCTGGATGTGGAGGTGATCCGGCTGGCGGCTGGGGCCGCCGGGTTCATCCAGCAGGTGCTGGCGGGCGGGCGCCTCAGCGCGGCGGTCGAGCAGGCCATGGCGCGCGCCGCCGATTTTGATTTTTCCCAGCTGCTGGCCTTGTTGCTGCAGACCGGGGCAATCACCGATCTGCTGCCCCCCGAACAGGGGATGTCATGATGGCCCATCCGGCCGAAAAAGCAGAATTTGTTTATTCCCCGCGTGCCGGGATCGGCTGGATCATCGCGATTCTGTCGCGGATCCCGGACAGCCTGATTGCCGTCATCGGCCGCTTTTCCATCGCCGCGGTATTTTGGTTGTCCGGCCAGACCAAGATCGAGGGGCTCGCCATCGATCTGGTGCAGGGCCAGTTCAGTCTGGGGATCCCGAGACTGTCGGACAATGCGGTGACCCTCTTCCAGTATGAATATGCCCTGCCGCTGCTGCCGCCCGCCTTCGCCGCGACCCTGGCGGCGACGGCCGAGCATGTGTTTCCCGTGCTGTTGCTGTTGGGGTTCGCCACGCGGTTTGCGGCGCTGGCGCTGCTCGGCATGACGTTCGTGATTCAGGTCTTCGTCTATCCCGGCGCCTATGCGACCCACGGGGTGTGGGCAGCCGTCCTGCTCTTTCTGATCGCCAAAGGGCCGGGAACGCTTTCCATCGACCACTTGATCAAGCGCCGTTGCAACATGCCCCTATAATCAAGCTCTAACGTGGTGACGCGTCAGGGAGCCGCCCTCAGGGCAGCGTTCCCGACGGGAAGTGGAGCATGAATGGGATATCTGTGCTGCCCATGTCCAAACCCATTTGTGAGAGCAGAGTAGTAATCTGCCCGCGATGGTGGGTTTGATGATTGAACAAATGGGCAACCAGCACCCAGCGGGGGAAGGTGCGGGATTTGCCGTCTGCTTTGCTGATGTAGGTGAGCGGCTCAACCAGCCACTCCGGGGTCAAGGAAGCCGTCCAGTCCAGCATGCGCCTGTCGAGCGCCAGGCGCTCTTGGTGGAGTGCAGAAAAGCCGCCGAACAGGTCAATACCAAGTTCGGGGACCACCGCAGGCTCACCCGTAAAGCGCGACAGGAAGGCCAGATCTCCATAAGCAATGTGGTTGAGCGTCTGATAGAGCGAGCGGAAATAAGCGCCCCGATCCTGGTGGAGATCCGCTTCCGATAGATCGGCGCACAGCGTGAACAGCCTGCTGTTCATCCATGCGTTGTAACGGGCCATCATTTGGCAATAGTCGAGGCTAATCATGTCGCTGCAAGTGATCCATTGTGTTTCATTGGCGCGAGGGCTTGTTTGGTGTCAGTGATCCGGCAAGCTGCGAGAAGTTGCCCAGGATGGCTGGTGTGATCCGCGGTGGCCACGCACGTGCCGTTCAGCGTTTCCTGGGCGGCATCAGGTCGGTGATGGTGCCGGCATAGGATTCGGCGGCGAAGGCCACGGTTTCCGACAGCGTCGGGTGGGCATGGATGGTGAGGCCGATGTCT
>JBAUIG010000284.1:0-2918 GCA_049682735.1 Candidatus Macondimonas sp.
GGCGTTGGCTGACCCTCTCTAAGACCGGGCGCATTCATACCCAAGTCGTTAAGGCATCATGAACTGACAGTAATCTTCGCTGCTGTCGTTAACCTTGCTAATACCCACTTCTGAATTGCCATCAAGAGCGGGCAGGGTTAGAGCACATAAACGGAAAATTTATTTTCTGGTCGCCAGTCGGGAATGCTTGCCTATGCCAGGCAATCATCATCTTCCGACAATCACACCTGTAAAAAGAAGATAAAGAACTCATAAGCTCGGATCCTGTGATCAAGGCATAGTTCTTGCTATTAAGCCAGGGATTAAGAACATTGATGATTAACATGCTTTCGTTATCGCGCGCCATGCAGGAGAAGTGCTCATGGGAAAAGCCGTATTTTTGAATCTCCCCGGAGCAACGGGCCATATCAATCCAGCGCTGGGAATTGTTTCGGAACTGATTCGTCAGGGCGAATCGGTGATCTTCTATTCCGATCCCGGATCAGCTGCCAAATTCAGTGCCTTGGGTGCGACGGTGCGTGATTATCGGCGTTGGTCAGACTACAACCACGATCCGGAAACTGCCGCTGACTTGATCGCTGTGGGGATTGCGTTGTTTGAGATGACGGAACAATGCCTGCTGGGACTGCTACAGGAATTGGAGGCGGAGCGTCCTGATTACATCATCTATGACAGCTGCGCGCCTTGGGGACCATTACTGGCCGATCGCTTGGGCATCCCCGCCATCAAATTTGTGACCCATATACTGTGGACCAGCCGCATGACCGTTGATCCGCGTCATTGGATGAATCTGGATATGTTGTCCATGGTGTTCCGCAACTATCGATTTGAGAGCCGCGTCCGAGGCATGAAGCTGGCTGTCGGTGCTCGTCGACGTTTTCGTGACCTCATTGCCAGCCTGGGCCTCCCCAGCCACGGCGTGTTCCGCGACGCCATGCAAGTGGTTCGCCGCCCGAATGAGCTCACCATCTGCGTCACATCGGCCCATTACCAGCCCTTTTCGGAACGCATGGGCAGCAATATACATTTTGTGGGGGCGTCTGTACCGGACGATCGCGACGGTCTGACATTTCGGAGACCAGCCGTTGCCCATCAACCTTTGATCTACATTTCCCTGGGGAGCGTGCACAACCAGAAAATTGATTTCTACCGGGATTGCATTTCTGCCTTTGCCGATTCGCCTTACCAAATCGTCATGTCGGTGGGCAAACACACCAATATCGACGATTTGGGAATCATTCCCAAAAACATCCACGTCTATCCTTGGGTACCGCAGCTCAAGGTGCTCCAGCATAGCGATTTGTTCATCAGTCACGGAGGAATGAACAGCATCAACGAGAGTCTGTATTTCAATGTTCCCCTGCTTATGGTGCCCCAGCAGATCGAGCAGGCTTACAGTGCGCGCCGTATCCAGCAGCTGGGTGCGGGTCGCTGCTTGCGTCCCGGCAAAGTTTCCCCGCAACGACTACAGTTCATGGTTGAGAGCATGCTGGCAAATCCCGCTTACAAGAACAGCGCAACGGCCTTGGGCGAATCAATGCGAGCCGGAGGACATCAACGGGCGGCTCAATTGATTCTGGATCATATTCATGGCCGCACACAGACCAATGCGCGCGAAATGGCAGCTTGACTTTAAAGGACTTTATTTCACAGACACGCGCGGCCATCGAGACGCGGATGATTTATTAGAAGCAGCGGGCGATAATAATCATGCCTGCCGATCCATGAGAGACAAACATGAAACTGCCTTTTGATCCTGAATTTCCCGGTCCAGGGGAAGATGCGCCGCTGTTGCCCCTGATACAGGACCTTACCGCGCGCCCCGTTTTCATCATGGGACTGCATCGCTCAGGCACCACATTCCTGTATGACTCGGTGGCTCGTTGTTTCCCGATGGCCAACCTGAGCCTATACCATCTTTTTTATTACGATCGCCTCCTGAAGAATCATCAAGACGAAAATGAAGCACGGGACCGACGTACCCTCAACCGACTGTTTCGCAAGCTGGGCATCACCGACCGCAAACTCGATGCTGTGTATGTCGACGACAACATGGTCGAGGAATACGGCTGGATGCTACGCAACCACAGCTTCAGCATGAAGGTAACCGCGAGCAACCGTGCAGTTCTGGATGAGATGTGTCGCAAGCTTCAATATGTGACACCCGGCGCCCAGGCCGTCCTGCTGAAGAACCCCTGGGATACCGGCAATGCCCGGCAGATCCTGGAGTGGTTTCCCAACGCCCGCTTTATTTACATCACCCGCGACCCCATCTACATTCTGAACAGTCAGATAAATGCGGCGATTTCGTTGCTCACAGGTAGTCAGCCATTCCAGACCCTGCTGGTGGATAATTTCAAGACCGTGTTGGGCAAGGGCAGCCTCAATCTCGCCTATGCTGGTTGGAAGCTGATTCGCGGCATCAAGGCACTCACCGGAAACCGACCCTTCGAAATGGTGTTGCGCCCCTTCACGGCGCTGGCTGTGGAACATCAACTCAAACAGTACTACCAAGATCTGGAAGATCTTCCTCCTGAGGCGGTTTATGCCCTTAACTATCAGTCTTTTAACGAACGTCCCCAAGAACATTTGCGAGAGCTGGCCGATTTTCTCGATCTTCCCTTCGTGATGGATCCGGCAAACATAAAACCCCAGCCCCGCAAGGGCCACCTCAAATCCAAGCTGCAGGACTACGAGCCGCGATTCATGGATCGATTGAAACGGCGCATTCCCCAACTCGCCGCTCCGCAGCGGGACTGATGGCGCTGCTCGCCGACCCCCATCCGGGAAACAAGCCGGCGGGGCAAGGGCGCTGGTGGCGTCGTGGCGCGGCCCTGCTGTTCATCATCGTCCTGATCATCGCCGGCCTCGCGATCGCCGAACACACCGAAGCGGGGCAGATCCGCACGGCATTATCC
>JBAUIG010000285.1:0-3129 GCA_049682735.1 Candidatus Macondimonas sp.
CGGGCCGCCCTGTTGCGGGATAACGTGCCTTTTCGCCTCGCCTGTTGTGGGATCTTGCCATGAGCCGACAGCCGCCCCTGCGGTCGCTGCGCTGTCCGCATTGCGGAAAGCCGGCCATCGCCACCGCCGACAATGCCTTCCGCCCCTTTTGCAGCGAGCGCTGCAAGCTGATCGATCTGGGTGCCTGGCTTGGGGAGGCCCATCGCATTCCTCTGGCCACGCCGCCAGACGAGGCGCTGGATCCGTCCGACGAGGAAGATCTGGCATCCCCAGGCTCCTGAATCCCAGTGACAACAGCCTTGGGATGTGGCTTGCCGTGCCATGGACTTATGGAAACGCTGAAGTCTTCAGCATTTCCGCGGCGCAGGGTCGCGCTGCCAAGATCAGCGGCAGTAAGCGGCTGATCTTGTGAGCCATCGGAAAACCACGCTTTTCCGATGGCGGGCGCTGAGCAATCCAGGATGGATTAATTCAGCGCTTCATTCAAAGACGCCGCGCGAGGACGCAAACTGGCGGACCAACATGCCCGTCCCGGCCAGGTCATCGTGGCTTGAGCGCCAAGCGCACCAAGCGATAGATCGATCACCTCAAGGCGCTGCGGCGGGCTCCGGAGCGGGGCGTCGCGCCTGTGGTTGCAGCCTGGCCTGGCCTTCGCCACGCGGATCGGAGGCGGCGCTCAACTCCCCGGTACGGCGGTTCCAGGTAATGGCCTGCATGTCCCCGTAATCGCGGGAGACCTGTTCCACCCGATGACCCAGGGCAGTGAGGCGCTTCACCGTTTCACTGTCAAAAGCCTTGGCCTCGAAGAACAGGATGTCGGGCAGATACTGGTGGTGATAGCGGGGCAGGGCGACCATTGCGGATGCATCGGCGCCGTCGGCGAACGCCAGGCTGGCAAGCAGCACCATGCTGATGATACGACTCCCCCCCGGTGTGCCGAGAATGGCGAGCCGATCCCCCTGTTCCAGGAAAGTGGGCGTCATGCTGGACAAGGGACGCTTGCCGGGTGCAATGGCATTGGCGCTGCCCCCCACCAGGCCATAGGCGTTGGGTTGACCGGGCGCGGCGGCGAAATCGTCCATTTCATTGTTGAGAACCACTCCTGTTCCCGGCGCCACGAACCCCGACCCGAAAGGGGTATTGATGGACAGCGTGGCCGCCACCCGGTTGCCCGCGGCATCGATCACCGAGAAATGAGTCGTGTGCCTGTCCAGGGTCGACTGCAAGGGGTCCTTGGCCTCCAGGAGGTCGCTGGGGGTGGCCCGCAGCGGATCGATGGACTGGCGCAATTGCGCGCCATAGGCGGGGTCCAACAGCCGGGTCAGGGGCATCGACACGCTATCCGGATCACCCAGATAACGCGCACGATCGGCATAGGCGCGCCGCATGGCCTCGGTGATCCAGTGGATGCGGGTGGCCGGGGGCATGGTGGACAACTCCACCCCCGCCAGGATGTTGAGCGCCTCGGTCAGGACCACGCCGCCCGAGGACGGGGGCGAGGCGGAGGTGATGCGCATGCCCCGGTAAATGCTTGTGATCGGCTCCCGCTCGATCACCTGATAGCTGGCCAGATCCTCCTGGGTCCAGATCCCGCCGGCCGCGCGAACGCTTGTCACCAATCGTTGCGCCACGGCGCCGCCATAGAACCCCTCATGGCCATGATCGGCCAGGGATTGCAGGGTATCGGCCAGCTCGGGCTGGCGCAGCGTCCAGCCCGGCAGCGGGGCGATGCCGGCCGCGAGGAAAATACGGCGTGCCTGGGGGGAGGCGACCAGGGCGGGAAAACGGTAACCGGCCATCAGGGCATAGCGAGGTCCGACGGCGAAGCCTTCACGGGCAAGCCGAATGGCTGGTTTCAGGCTGGTGGCGAGGGGCAGTTGGCCATAGTGTCGGGCGAGATGCGCCAAGGCGGCGGGTTGTCCGGGGATGGCCGCTGCCAAGGGGCCATCCTGGCTGCGGCGGGCATCAAACTGGCCATCGGCATCCAGATACAGCGTGGGCGTGGCGGCCAGCGGCGCGCGTTCGCGTCCATCCACCATGACTGTGCGATCATCGCTCGCCCGGTACAGCAGCCAGAACCCACCGCCGCCGAGGCCGGACCCGAAGGGTTCCACCACGGCAAGCGCCGCGCTGATGGCCACCGCGGCATCAAAGGCGTTGCCACCCTGTTCCAGGACCGCAAGACCAGCCGCGGTGGCGGCGGGATGAGCCGTGGCGATGGCGGCCCGGCCCGGTCCTGACGCGCCGGCCACCAGTGACCACAGCGCGAGGACCAGCAGCAAACAGCGGCGAGCGATGAGCGGGGGCGGGAGGCGCATGATGCTAGCCACGGGCGGGGCCGAAGCGCTTGCGGAGTTCGATTACCACATTCGGCGGCACAAAACTGCTGACGTCACCATTGAACGCGGCAATTTCGCGCACCAGCGTGGAGGACAGGTAGGTGTAGTGTTCCGAAGGTGCCAGGAACATGGTTTCCACCATCGGCGCGAGATGCCGGTTCATCCCGGCCAACTGGAATTCGTGCTCGAAATCCGACACGGCCCGCAGCCCTCGCAGGATCACATCCACCCCGTGATCCCGCGCGTAGTCCACAGTCAGCCCCGTATAGGAGACGACTTCGACGTTGCTCAGGTGAGCAACTGCCCCGCAGGACAGGGCGACGCGCTCTTCCTTGTTGAACAGCGGCTTTTTTCCGGGGTTGTCCGCCACCGCCACGATGAGCCGGTCGAACAGCCGGGCGGCGCGCTCCGCCAGATCCACATGACCGCGGGTAATGGGATCGAAAGTGCCTGGATACAGGGCAAGTGCCATACGACGAAATCCTTCAGCGGTCGGGAGGAGGGGGGAGCCGTGGGCCAGCCCATCCTAACGCAGACGCGCGTCTGAAATCTCGCCTGCGGCATTCCCTGGCACCGCGGCGTCGGTGGATGGGGATGTGATGAAGACGCGGAAGACGATCTCGCCCGCCCGGCCTTCCCGCCAGAGGGTCCAGTCTGACGGAACGTCCAGACTGCGGCCTTGAGGCGCTTCCACGTAGACCTTGCCGCCACTGCGGACCGCGCCCGTTCGGGCCAGAGCGGCCAGGACGGCATCCCCGGCCTGGTCCGCGAAGGGGGGGTCCACGAATAC
>JBAUIG010000286.1:0-3364 GCA_049682735.1 Candidatus Macondimonas sp.
TGGAGGCCACCTCCGCCAGAAACGTGGCGTACTGGGCATTCAGAAACGGCTGGTGGGTATTGGCCAGATGGGAATGCAGGGCATGACCCCATTCGTGCGCCAGGGTCGAAACCGAATCGAAATCGCCACTGAAAGACATCAGCACGAAGGGATGCACGGCATGGATCGATCCCAGCATATAGGCGCCGGAACGCTTGCCCGGACGTGGCTCGGCGTCCATCCAGTCCGATCCGAAGGCGCGCGTCAGGGTTTTCGTATAGTCCAACCCTAAGGGCGCCAAGGCGGCCACCACCTGCTGCTCCGCCTGCCCCAAGGTGAACCGAGGTCCCGCCTCCTGGGTGACGGGTGCATAGAGATCATGCGCCGCCAGATGCTGCAGCCCCATCATCTTCGCCCGCAGGCGCAGATAGCGATGCAGGGTGGGTAACCCGCGTTCAGCCTCGGCGATCAGGGTATCGTAGACCGCAACGGGAATGCCATCCCGATCCAGGCTGGCCGCCAGGGTGCTGTCATAATGCCGCGCCCGGGCCAGGAAGCGATCGCGCTGCAACTGGCCGTAAAGCGCCACCCCCAGGGTCTGCTCGTAGCTGGCAAAGCTGCTCCAGAAAGCCTGGAACACGCGCTCGCGATCGGCCCGCTCGGGAAGCTGACGCCCCTTTTGATAGCCTGTTTGATCCAGACGCAGGCGACTGCCGTCGTGCAAGGTCACCATGGGCCAGGGCATTTCTGCATTGGTCAAGGTGGTGTAGAGATTGGCCGGGATGTCGCCCACCACCGCGCCCATGGCCAGCAAGCGTTCCTCGGGCGCCGACAGAGTGTGCGCGCCGCGCCGCACGATCTCTTCCAGCAGATGCCGGTAGTCGCCGCCCAGTGTCTTGTTGCCCCGCATGAGCCTACCTATGCGATCTGGACCCAGTGCCAGGATTTCCGGTTCCAGGAAACTGGCGGCTTCCTGCACCTCGGCTTGACGTGCCTCGGCCTGTTGCTTGCGGGCGAGCGCCGGAGCGTTGGTGGTATCCTCGTCATAGCGAAGCTGGGCATATCCGGCCAATTGCGATACCCGTTGCATCAAGCTTTCGTAGCGCTGGAGACAGGCAGCCAGGATGCGGCCATTGTCCAATTGACCGCGACATTGCGCGACGAATGCCCGCTGATCTTCATCCAATCGGGCCAGATCCGCCTGATAGGACGACTCATCGGGATAAATCGCGCTCAAGTCCCAGCGTCCCGGTGCCCGGTCTGCTGGAATGGCGGGTGCCGCGGGTTCGGGTTCGCCCGAACAGGCCACCAAACCCAGAATCAGGCATCCCAGAACCACAACGCTCAAACCGTGCCTAAGCGCACGGACGATCCGCTTGCATCTCACGCCCAAGGGAAAAACACGGTGCATAAATCCTTCACCCGCCTTCACCGCCCGTTTGGGCCTACCCATTCTGGCGGAATGCCAAAGCCTCCGGCAAGCGGGCGCATCCGCCTGGGGCCTTTATGCATCGGCATCGCGCTCACGCTGATCCTGGCCAGCCCCGCTGTCCCGGCCGCTGAAGCGCCGCCACCGGCACTTGCCCGCCTGCTGGCGATGGGACTGAAAGTGGAGAGCAGCTTTGATGCCCCTGGCCAGATGAAGGGTTATGTGATGCGGGCGCGCGAAAGCGGGCGCGCGGATGTGGTCTATGTCTCTGCCGATGGCCGCTACCTCTTCATCGGCAACATCCTGGATGAGACTGGACAGGATCTCACTCAGGCCCATGTCGAGGACCATGTGCTGGGTCCCGAACTGGAAACCCTCTGGCAGCAACTGGAGTCGGCCCGCTGGGTTGCCGAAGGCGCCGTCAAACCGACGCGGATCATCTACAGTTTCACCGATGCGAACTGCGGCTATTGCCATCTACTGTCGCGTGTGACCCGTCATTATCACGATGCCGGCCTGCTGGTGCGTCACTTGATGGTGGACGTCATCAAGGCCAGCAGCACCGGCAAGGCCGCCGCCATTCTGCAAGCCAAGAACCCATCACAGGCACTGGCGGATAATGAAACTCACTTCCGCGAGGGCGGTATTGCCCCGGCCACCAAAATTCAGGATGAAACCCGCAAGACCTTGACCCAGAACCGCAAGATGATGGATCGGCTGGGTGTGTCTGGCACGCCGGCGATACTTTATCGGGATACAAACGGCAAGGTCCGCCTGCAACGCGGCATGACGGATCTCGACACATTGGCCCGGGTCATCGGACTCCCGCCACAGCCCATCGACGATCCCGAGCTCGCCCGGTTCAAGGCACCGTCAGCGGGCTGAGCGCGACGCCAAGGGAAACAGGACGCACGCCGATGCGCCGACGACAGGCAATCTCAATAGCCCTGTTATGCGCCGCCCTATGGGCTGGACCCCTGCCAGCCTGGAGTTGGCTGGGGTTGGCGCCGCCGTCACGGCCCCAGCCCATCGAACTCTCCCCGCTGCACCCCACCGGCAGCGTTTATCAGGGCGTGCGGCTCGGCGGTACGCTTTGGCTTCCACAAGACATGCCCGATGGTGTGCGTCTGCGCGGCCTGTCCGACCTGGCCTGGTCCGAATCCGAACAGGTGCTCTATGCCGTCTCGGACTTCGGCTGGCTGTTCCGCATGCGCCCTGAGTTCGAGAATGGCCAACTGACCGATGTGCGGCTGCTGGATAGCCATCCCCTCACCGACGCCCCCGGACGACCCTTGCGCGGCAAATGGCGCGATGCCGAGGGGCTCACCTTTGCCCCGGGCCCTGATGGCAATCCGGCTCTGTTCGTCTCCTTCGAGCGCGCGCCGCGCATCACTCGCATCGATACCCAAGGCCGCTGGCAGGCGGATGCGCCCTTGCCCGCGCCGTTCGCCGACCCTGCAAGCTATGCCACTCCCAACGCGGCGCTGGAAGCCCTCACCTGGCATCCGCAACGTGGCCTGCTCAGCGGCCCGGAGTTACCGCCCCCTCGCGCCACCCCGGCCGGCCATACGCCACTGTTCAGCCTGGACGGGCGGCGGCATCCCTATCTGCTGCATGCGGGACCTCGTTGCGCCCTCGTAGCCCTGAGCGCCTGGGAAGGAGACGAGATGCTGGCGCTGGAACGTTGCTATGACGCGGGCCGCCTGGAAATCGCATTGCGCCGCTTTACCCTGCCGGCGACCGACGGCTTCACCATCCGGCCCGACAGCCTGACGCTGTTGCGCCTGCAGGACGGCTGGCTGCTGGACAACTTCGAAGGCATGACGCGTATTGGAGCGCGCGGCCTGCTGCTGGTCAGCGACGACAACGATTCCGCCCGCCAGCGCACCCTGTTGCTGTATCTGGAACGCATCGATACACCGCCCCGCCCCGCCGCGGATTGACACCCCCAAGTCC
>JBAUIG010000287.1:0-14801 GCA_049682735.1 Candidatus Macondimonas sp.
GCACAGGCCAGGCCGGGCAGCGGATTGAAGGGATGCAGCGGCGGGCCGGTGAAGGGCAGGCCGCGCTCGGCGGCGCGCCAGCGGATGTCGTCGAAGATCTGCGCCCGCTTGCCGGGGATGTCCACCGGCGCGGGCTGGCCGTGGCGCTTGAGGATGGCGCCGAAGGCGACCGGAGTAACGATCACCTCGCGGCCGCTGGTCTGCGCGATGGCATCCACGGCGTGAAGCGCCAGCCAGGCATAGGGGCTGACCAGGTCGAAGTACAGGGTGATGGGCGCGGCCATGATTTCCTCCGAGTGATGCGGCCTCAGTACGCGGTGCCGTCTGTGCGGGTGAAATGCCAGCCGGTGTCCGTGAGTTCGGCGGCCAGATCGTCATCCGGGTAGGCCACCCGGTCGCCGGGTGTGCGGTCGCCGATTTCGAGATACAGCACCTCGGCGTCGCTGCGGTTGATCAGCTGATGCGCATCCCCGCTGCCGGCCGCAAAACCGGCGCACAGGCCGGGCTCCAGAACCGTCTCGCCGATTATTCGCATGCGCGGTAGCCTCAGCGGTGCGAAGGATGGTTATACCCAGAGTCATCGCAAGCGCGGTGTTCCAGGCCAAATTGCTGCGTATTCAGCGGCCGAGCCAGCGCGGCTGCAGCCAAGCCCCTGCCAGCATGGCCAACACGAAGGGAATGGCTTCAGCGGGATGGATGAACAAGGCGGCGATGGCTGGACCCGGGCAATACCCGGCAATGCCCCAGCCGATCCCGAACAGAATCGCACCAGTCAGAAGCTTACGATCAATGGCGGTGCTTGTAGGCAGATTGAAGCGGGGCGCCCACAAGGGTTGACGGCGGCTTTGGATCCAGGGAAAAAGCAGCGCGGTCACCATGACACCGCCGCCCATGACCAAGGCAAGGCTTGGGTCCCAGGAGCCAGTCACATCCAGAAATGCAATTACTTTCAAGGGATTGACCATTTGGGCTACGGAAAGTCCCAAGCCAAACAGAACGCCGGAGATCAAGGCAGCGCTAAGGCTTTTCATCACAGAACCCCCAATAGATGACGCGTACCGTATACCGTCACTATCGCAACCAACAGAAAAGTCCCCGTGGCAGCCAGTGAGCGGGGAGAGCGGCGACCCAGGCCGCAGACACCATGGCCGCTTGTGCATCCACCACCCAGCCGGGTCCCGGTGCCAACCAAAAACCCCCCGATGAGAAGAGCCCAGAAGGGGAAACCTTTGCGCAGTTCAAAGGACAAACCAAGGACAGGGAAAGCGAGCAGGGTGCCCAGCAACAATCCAGCCAGAAAGGCCAGGCGCCAGCCGCGATCGCTAGGGCCGCCGGGCAACAGCCCAAAGAGGATCCCGCTGATGCCGGCGATGCGCCCAATGGACAGCAGCAGCAAGGCAGCGCTGGTGCCGATCAGGACGCCCCCGAGCAGCGCGGTAAAAGGCGTGAATTCAGTCATCGTGAGGTCGCTTAAATTCCATAGTTGGAATAATGATATTTCTTTTAGATATTAAAATAAACGCACCCCCTCGAGCGAGGGGCTGTATCGATAGGCGCTTCTTGCAGATTTGCTTCTTCTTAGCCCAGCATGGGGCATGGTGATTTGTCAGTCGTGCATGGGATTGTGGTTTCTCAGTGGTCTGAATTCATAATGTATACTCGCGATGGCCGCGTAAGCGGCACGGGGCCTCTGTGCCCGCAGCCCCCGGACAAGCGAGAGTGGCGGAATTGGTAGACGCGCTGGATTTAGGTTCCAGTGGGCTTGTCCCGTGAGAGTTCGAGTCTCTCCTTTCGCACCATGGCAGGTTGCACATGATTTGGATGCATGATTCCCAAGGGACATGCGGTGGATGAATTTCTTGTTGGAGAAAGAGCGAATGCAGAGCGCAGTTGAGGTCACCGGAACACTGGAGCGCCGGATCCGGGTGCAGGTTCCCGCACAGGAAGTGGATCAACAGGTGGAGGACCGGCTGCGTTCATTGGGGCCGCGAGCGAAAATCAAGGGCTTCCGCCCCGGTAAGGCGCCATTTTCAGTGATTCGTCGGCAGTATGGTGATCAGGTTCGCCAGGAAGTGATTGAGGAGGTACTGCGGACTTCCTACACGGCCGCCCTTCAGGAGCAAAGGCTGCAGCCGGCAGGTACGCCGCAGATCGAGGCAGAATCCTTGGCGCCGGGCGCGGATCTGTCCTATACCGCTGTTATCGAAGTCTATCCGGAGATTCAACTGGTCCCGTTTGCAGGCCAGCGCATTGAGCGACCGCAGGTGACCCTCGATGATGAAGACATCGATCGGGTGCTGGAGCAGATTCGGGGTCAGCAGGCACATTTTCACGCCGTTGAGCGGGCCGCCCAGGCGGGTGATCGGATCAGGATGGATTTCGAGGGCACGATCGATGGGACGCCTTTTTCCGGCAATCGCGGCGAAGGGGTGGAAATCGAGCTGGGCGCTGGGCGCCTGTTGGCCGATTTCGAGAATGCCCTTGTTGGCGCGATGCCAGGGCAGTCTCTGGATGTGCCGCTGACCTTCCCGGAGGATTATCCCTCGGCGGAAGTGGCCGGCCGGACTGCGCAGTTCAATGTCACGGTTCACGAAGTGGCTGAGAAGCATCTGCCGGAACTGGATGATACCTTGGCGGCGCAGGTAGGTGTCACGGAAGGGGGAATCGAGGCCTTGCGCACCCAAATTAGGGAGCGACTGGAGGCTCAGGCGGAACAGACGGTGCGGACGCGGGTCAAGGAGAAGGTGATGGATCTTCTGCTGACGCTGCATGATGTACCCGTACCCTCAGCCTTGGTCGAGCAGGAAATCGACCGATTGGTGGCGGAGATGGCGCAGCGCATGCGAATTCCGGTTCAGCAATCCAGCGGCCTGCCCCGCGAGATGTTTGCTGAACAGGCGCGTCGACGGGTTGGTTTGGGCCTGGTGGTGGGGGAGTGGATCAAGGTTGAGCAGATTCAACCCGATCCGGTTCGGGTCGATACCGTGATCAAGTCGCTGGTGGCCAACCATGAGCAGCCCGATGCCCTTGCCCAGGCTTATCGTGGCAATCAGGAAGTTCTCCAGAGAATCCATGGGTTGGTATTGGAAGACCAGATTGTTGACCATTTATTAGGCATGACCGATGTGGTGGATGTACCCATGTCGTTTCAGGATTTGATGGCCGCCGCTTCGGCGACAGATGAGGAAATGTGATGCCTTGGATGAATTCAAGTAATCCGCCTCCCGTGCAGGCGAATCTGGTTCCCATGGTGGTCGAGCAGACCCCGCGTGGCGAGCGCGCTTTTGATATTTTTTCGAGACTGCTGAAAGAGCGCGTCATCTTCGTCGTGGGGCAGGTCGAAGATCACATGGCCAATCTGATCGTGGCCCAGTTGCTTTTTCTGGAGTCGGAGAATCCTGAAAAGGATGTCTATCTCTATGTCAACTCGCCCGGCGGATCGGTCACGGCGGGATTGGCCATATACGACACCATGCAATTCATCAAGCCGGCGGTCAGCACCATATGCGTGGGGCAGGCGGCGAGCATGGGCGCCGTGCTGTTGGCCGCCGGCGCCAAGGGCAAGCGATATTGTCTGCCTCATTCGCGCATGATGATCCATCAGCCGCTGGGTGGATTCCAGGGGCAGGCGTCCGATTTTGATATCCATGCCCGCGAAATCCTGCTGGTCCGGGATCGGCTCAATGCCATCCTTGCCCGTCATACCGGTCAGGACATTGCTCAGATCGAACAGGATACGGATCGGGATCGGTTCATGAGTGCGGAGCAAGCCATGGCGTATGGCTTGGTGGACGCTATCTTGACCCGCCGCAGCGAAGAGACCCTTGGAATAGTGTGAGAACTGGATCGAGCGGACGGACGTTTTTTTCTGGCATGTTCCTTGCCACATAATATTGCCATGAACTTGTTCACGGGTGAGGTTCCGACATGAGCGACGACACGCGCGGAAAAGGCAACGAAAGTGCCAAATTGCTTTATTGCTCCTTTTGCGGAAAAAGTCAGCACGAAGTCCGCAAGTTGATTGCGGGACCTTCTGTGTTTGTTTGTGACGAGTGCGTTGAACTCTGCAACGACATCATCCGCGAAGAACTGCAGGACAAGGCAGAATCTGACCGAAACCGCTTGCCAAAGCCGAAGGAAATCAAGAAGGTCCTCGATGAATATGTGATTGGCCAGGAATCAGCCAAGAAGACGCTTGCGGTCGCGGTCTATAACCACTACAAGCGGATTCAGGCCCAGAGCGGTAGCAAGGATCAGGTGGAGCTGTCCAAAAGCAACATCCTCATGATTGGCCCCACGGGTTCCGGCAAGACGCTGTTGGCCGAAACCCTGGCCCGTATTCTCAACGTGCCCTTCACCATTGCCGACGCTACAACACTGACCGAGGCCGGTTACGTGGGCGAAGATGTGGAAAACATCATCCAAAAACTGCTCCAGAAGTGTGAGTACGATGTCGAGAAGGCCCAAACCGGTATTGTCTATATCGATGAAATCGACAAGATTTCCCGCAAATCCGACAATCCTTCCATCACCCGCGATGTGTCGGGCGAAGGGGTCCAGCAGGCCCTGTTGAAGCTGATCGAAGGCACCATGGCTTCGGTACCTCCCCAGGGCGGGCGCAAGCATCCGCAGCAAGAATTCCTTCAGGTCGATACGCGCAACATTCTGTTCATCTGTGGCGGTGCTTTTGCGGGCCTGGACAAGGTCATTGCGCGCCGCACCCAGACCGGCGGCATCGGTTTCTCGGCTGAAATCAAGAACCCTGATTCTGAGCGGGACTTGGGTCAGTTGCTCAGTGGGGTGGAGCCTGAAGATCTGGTTAAGTACGGACTGATCCCTGAGTTCGTGGGTCGTTTGCCGGTGGTAGCGACTCTTGAGGAACTGGACGAAGAAGCCTTGATGCGGATTTTGATTGAGCCCAAGAATGCCCTGTCCCGCCAATATCGTCGGCTGTTCGAGATGGAGGGCTGTGAACTGGAGTTTACTGACGAAGCCCTGCGCGCTGCCGCTCGCAAGGCCATGGATCGCCGCACCGGCGCTCGTGGATTGCGCACCATTCTGGAAACGGCTTTGCTGGATGTGATGTATGAACTGCCCTCCATGAGCAATGTCCGCAAAGTGGTAGTTGATGCGGGTTCGATAAAAGGAGAATCAACACCTTATATTCTCTACCGCAATGACGTCCCCGATCTTCCTTCCCAGGCTGCTGCGGTGGAGTGAGTTCGTGGGGAGGGGGCTCTTGAAATAAGCCTTAGCCTCCCCCATTTATGCTTCTTAAGATCCCCGTTGGGGGATTCCGATGCCTTTTCGTTCGATCCATTGTCGAACATGGCCCCCGCTCGAGGTGAATACTCATGAAGCCAGAGGATTCCACGCCGCTAGTGGCAGAAGGTCCGCAATTTTCAGCCCCCTTATTGCCCCTTCGCGATGTGGTGGTTTACCCCCATATGGTGATCCCATTATTTGTGGGTCGCGAGAAATCCATCCGAGCCCTTGATGCGGCCATGGAAGGTGATCGCAAAGTGCTTCTGGTAGCCCAGACCAGCGCCGAAAAGGATGACCCCGCGCGCGAAGATCTTCATGGGCTGGGCACCGAGGCCACGATTTTGCAGTTGTTGAAGCTCCCTGACGGCACCGTGAAGGTGCTGGTTGAAGGTTTGCGCCGGGCCAGTCTGGAGCAGCTGGAAGAGGGGGAAGGGTATCTGATTGGACAATATCGTGCCGTGTCCAATATTGGGTATGAGAAAAGCCGGGAACTGGAAGTGCTGGTGCGCTCGGTGCTCAATTTGTGCGATCAGTTCGTCAAGCTGAACAAGAAGATTCCCGCCGAGGTGCTGACGACACTTGCCGCGATTGAGGATTCCGGTCGTCTCGCCGACACGATTGTCGCCCACATGTCCCTCAAGGTCGAGCAGAAACAGGAAGTGCTCGAATTGCAAGATGTGACCCGGCGCCTGGAGCGGGTGATGGCGTTGATCGAGACGGAGATTGATCTGCTCCAGATCGAGAAACGTATCCGGGGCCGCGTCAAGGCGCAGATGGAAAAAAGTCAGCGTGAGTACTATCTCAACGAACAGATGAAGGCCATCCAGCGCGAAATCGGTGAGCTGGATGATGCATCTGGCAATGAGATGGACGAGTTGGCGCGCCGCATCGAGCAGGCCGGCATGTCTTCTGATGCGCGTCAAAAAGCAGAAGCCGAACTAACCAAATTGCGCATGATGTCGCCGATGTCGGCTGAAGCCGGCGTGGTGCGCAATTACCTGGATGCCTTGATTTGCGCCCCTTGGAGCCAAAAGACACGTGTCCGTGCGGACTTGGTCAGTGCGCAGCGGGTTCTCGATGAAGATCACTACAGTCTCGATAAGGTGAAGGAGCGAATTCTGGAGTATCTGGCTGTCCAGAAAAGGGTTCGCAAACTCAAAGGTCCCATTCTTTGCCTAGTGGGCCCGCCGGGGGTGGGCAAGACCTCGCTGGGTCGTAGCATTGCGCGTGCCACCAACCGCAAATTCACGCGGATGGCCTTGGGTGGGGTGCGTGATGAGGCCGAGATCCGGGGGCATCGGCGCACCTACATTGGCTCCATGCCGGGCAAGATCATTCAGAATCTGACCAAGATCGGAAGTCGCAATCCATTGTTTCTGCTGGATGAAGTGGACAAAATGGCCATGGATTTCCGTGGCGATCCCGCGTCAGCTCTCTTGGAAGTTCTGGATCCGGAACAGAACCATGCCTTCAATGATCATTACCTGGAAGTGGATTTTGATCTCTCCGAGGTGATGTTCGTGGCCACAGCGAACACGCTGGATATTCCTGCGGCGCTGCTTGATCGCATGGAAGTGATTCGTCTGGCGGGCTATATCGAGGATGAAAAATTGCGTATCGCGGAGCGGCACATCGTGCCAAAGCAACGCGAAAAGCATGGCCTATCGGAGGCTGAGTTGGTACTGGGCGAAGCCAGCTTGCGTCAAGTGATCCAGTCTTACACCCGTGAGGCGGGGGTGCGCAATCTGGAACGTGAAATTGCCAAGATCTGTCGCAAGGTCGTCAAACGTCTTGCCCTTGATTCGAGTTTGACGGGTATCGAGGTGACGCCTGAGAATCTCTCAGATTTTCTGGGCGTACCGCGTTTCCGTCATGAACTGGCGGAACAGGATGATGCGGTAGGTCGGGTGACCGGATTGGCTTGGACAGAAGTGGGGGGCGAATTGCTCACCATCGAAACCGCCGTCGTCCCAGGCAAGGGCAAGTTGATCCATACCGGTTCCTTGGGCGAAGTTATGCAGGAGTCAATCCAGGCTGCGCTGACGGTGGTGCGTTCGCGGGCCGCTTCATTGGGGATCGATAGCGAGTTTTATCAGAAAAGCGACATTCATCTGCATATGCCCGAAGGTGCGATCCCCAAGGATGGTCCCAGCGCCGGGGTTGGCATGGTCACGGCGCTGGTATCGGCATTGACGTCCATTCCAGTGCGTTCTTCCGTGGCGATGACGGGCGAAATTACCCTGCGGGGTGAGATTCTGGCGATCGGCGGCTTGAAGGAAAAATTGATTGCGGCCCATCGGGGTGGGATCACGTTGGTGTTGATTCCCCATGAAAATGCCAAGGATCTGGTTGAAATACCGGAAAATGTAAAATCCGATCTTCAGATCATTCCAGTGCGGTGGATCGAGGAAGTCTTGGAACGCGCTCTGTCGCGTCTGCCCTTGCCGATCGAGGCTGCCGCTGATGCGACAGCGCCGATCAAGGAAGGCAAGGAAGCCACTGGAGAATCAGCGTTGCGATCCCACTGATCATGAAACCGACTACTATTTCCGTTGGTTTCCATGAGAATTTTCCATATGAATAGGGTTAATCCCGGGTTTTTGCGAGGATAGGCTTGAATCCGGCGATTGACAGTCATTTTGACGGCTTGTTATAACATCTTCGTGCTGTTCTACTTTTGGGTTGGGGCGGGCATCGATTTCCACGTAACGGGTAGGAGCTGGCCGAATTCCCCGCATCTCGCCAGGAAGCGGCTTGGTCATGATAATCAAAGGAGAAACTCGCGGTATGAATAAGGCTCAGTTGATTCAAGAGATCGCAGCCAAGGCCGACTTGAGCAAGGCAGAAGCAGGGCGAGCCCTGGACGCTTTTGTTGACGCGGTAACGGAGGCGCTCAAGGCAGGGGAACAGGTTTCTCTGGTCGGCTTTGGAACGTTCGGTACGCGCGAACGCGCGGCACGCACGGGCCGAAACCCGCAGACGGGCAAGACGATTTCGATCAAGGCCAGCAAGTCGCCTGCATTCAAGGCTGGTAAAACCCTCAAGGATTCGGTAAACTAATCGGCTTTACAGGGTGCTTAGCTCAGTTGGTAGAGCGTCGCCCTTACAAGGCGAGGGTCGGGGGTTCAAGTCCCTCAGCACCCACCAGCCGTAGAAAGTTTTTTGGAGTGGTAGTTCAGTCGGTTAGAATACCGGCCTGTCACGCCGGGGGTCGCGGGTTCGAGTCCCGTCCACTCCGCCATATCTGTAAGGGGCGCCGATAAGCGCCCCATTTTTTTGCTTGGTCGTAGGCAGCAAATGCCGCAAGCGAATAACCACGCCGGTTTTCGGTTCCACTATCCATTTACTATAGATTTGAAGGAAGCTGTCGATGATGCAATTCATCCGCGAGCGGTCCAAGGGGCTTCTGAGTTTCCTGTTGATAGGCTTCATTTCGCTGACTTTCGCGCTGTGGGGGATCAATTCCTATTTCACAGGCAGCCAGAACAACGCGGTAGCCAAGGTTGGCGCACGGAACATCACTGCAGATGAATTCAGCCGCTTCTATCAGCAGCAATATCGTCAGGTTCAGTCTCTCTATGGCGATGCTTTTCGCCCTGAAATGATTGATGAGGCTCAATTCAAGCTTAAAGTGCTGGACGCCATGGTCGCTGATGCCGCTTTGCGCCAACATCTAATCCAGAACCGGATGATCATTTCCGATTCTCAACTCGCCGAAGCCATCAATCAACTTCCCGCATTTCAACAAGAAGGCAAGTTTTCCACAGAGTCCTATCAGCTTTGGCTCAAGTCGCGCGGCTATTCTTCAGCAGCTTTTGAAAGTGAGTTGCGCGGTTCCATGCTCACCGAGCAGATGAGGATGGCGGTGCGAAATTCGGCATTCGTCACCCATGCCGATATGCAAGAGGTCGTTCGTCTGAACGATCAGCAACGCAATGTGGCTGTGATCGCGGTTCCATTGGCGAGCTTGACCAGCCAAGTGGCTGCAAGTGATGATGCAATCAACGATTTTTACCTCAAAAATGCCCAGGACTTTCAAACGCCTGAGCGCATTCGCGTCAGTTATGTGCTGATTCGCCGTGATGCATTGGCGAGCCAGTTGCAGCCCAATGACACCGTGCTACGGGAACGTTACGCGGCAGATGGCAAGCGCTTCAGTACACCGGAAAGGCGGCATGTGCGCCATATCCTGTTGAAGGATGAGGCAGCAGCGCAGGCACTCGCCGGTCGATTGGGCGAGGCCCCGAAAAAATTTCAGGATTTCGCTCGCGAACTATCCCAGGATCCAGGAAGTGCTGCGAAAGGAGGTGATCTGGGATGGGTTGAGCCGGGCATGCTGCCGTTATCCCTGGATCAGGCCGTATATTCTGCCAAGCCTGGTGAACCTGTCGGTCCGATCAAGAGCTCTGAGGGGTATCACTGGCTCTTGGTCGACGCGATTGAAGCTGGAAAACAGGAAGCTTTTGAGGCGGTTCGCAGCAAGCTGGCCGAAGAATATCAAAATGAACGATTGGCCGAGCGCTGGAACACGCTGGTTGAATCCGTCGAGACAACAAGTTTCGAGAATGCCTCTTCACTCCAGCCGATTGCCGACTTGGCTGGCGTACAAGTGCAAACAACGAACTGGTTCAGCCGTGACGCGGGCGATGCGCCGGCAAATTCACCCCGTTTCAGGCAGGCCAGTTTCAGCGATGATGTCTTTAAAGAGGGATTGAACAGTGAGGTGATCAATCTCGATGAGGGCACGATTGCCGTGTTGCGGCTTGAGGAGCATCAGCCAGCTCAGACGCCCCCTCTCGATCAAGTGAAGGCACAGGTCAAACAGGCTTTTCAGCGGACGCGAGCTGCCGAGATCGCGGATCAGAAAATAAAAGAAGCTGAAGAAGCAGTCGATCGCGGAGAAGCTCCTGCTCAGATTGCCAGCAAAATCAAGGGGAATTTCCGTGAACTCGGATGGATTGAGCGCCAGGGAAACAACAATCTTCCGCCTGAGCTGGTGGACAAGGTGTTTTCAGCGCCCCACCCCACGGATAAGCAAGCAACTCATGTGGCCGTGACATTGCCGAATGAGGACCGGGCGCTGATCTTGGTGCGTCAGGTGAAGAACGGCGATCTCAAGACGCTGGATGAAAATATGGTTACGCAGATCCGGGAACGCCTTTCCGAGATGCGGGGCGAGCAGGAATTGGCCATTTATTTGAGCGCACTCAAGGAAAGCGTGGACATCAAAACTTATCCAGATCGGTTGTGATGCGTCTTCCCACGCGCTGGGCCATGCATTGGCAGATTCTGGCAGCCTTGCTTGCGGGAGGGATACTGGGGCCGGTACTGGCTGGTGATAACGGCTTGATTGGACCGCCGCTGGCGGAAGGTTTCGCTCAAATCGGCCATCTGTTCCTGAACGCGCTCAAGATGGTGGTCATTCCCCTTATCGTTGCCTCGATCATCGCGGGCCTCAATCAGGCAGGTGATCGTTCCAAGCTGGGACGCATGGGCTGGGCAACGCTGGCCTTTTATGCGGGGAGTGGACTGATTGCCGTCACCGTGGCAATGGTTCTGGCCAATTGGGTGCGGCCGGGTGAATTGAATGGCTTGCCAGCGGGGGCCGACATTGGCTTGAGCGCGACTCTTAGCGATATTGATCCCGCCTTGTTGTCAGGAAAGCAGCAGTTCAGCCAATTTCTTGAACGATTGGTGCCGTCGAACTTGATTCAGGCCGCTGCCCAAGGGCAACTGCTTGGAATCATCCTGTTCAGCCTGCTGTTTGCCCTGACCCTGCGTCAACTCCAGGGGCCGGTGGCGGAGGTTCAGGTCCGCTTCTGGAACGGCCTCAACCAGATCATGCTCAACATCACCCAGGGCATCATGCGGTTTTCACCGATTGGTGTTTTCGCCCTGATCGCTGCCATGACGGCGCGGACCGGTTTATCGGCCGTGGGGCCTCTGCTCTGGTTCATGGCAACGGTCATGGCCGGCTTGCTGATTCACCTGCTCATTACCTTGCCGCTGTTATTGCGATGGGTGGGCGGCGTTTCCCCGCGCCGACATTTTCAGGCCATGATGCCCGCCCTCCTGATGGCATTTTCCACCAGTTCCTCGGCTGCAACCCTGCCGGTGACCCTGCATTGCCTGGAACAACGGGTCGGTGTGAGTCGCCGCACGGCGGGCTTTGTCATTCCCTTGGGCGCGACCGTTAACATGGACGGTACGGCGCTGTTCGAATGCGTCGTGGTGTTGTTCATCGCCCAGCTCTATGGGATTGATCTCGGTATCGGACAACAGATCTTGGTGCTGGGCATCGCGCTTCTGACCTCGGTCGGCGTGGCGGGGATCCCATCGGCAAGCCTGGTGTCCATTGCCATGATCTTGTCGGTCTTGGGGCTGCCCCTGGAGGCCCTGGGGCTGGTCTTGGGGGTGGACCGATTGCTCGACATGAGCCGGACAGCGGTGAATGTTTTCGGTGATGCAACAGGCGCTGTACTGGTTGCTCGCGCGCAGGGCGAAACGGAGCTTCTTGCAGAACCCCCCCATGAGCGGGAACGACGCTTGAAGACAGCCAACCAAGTGCAGCTTTAGGCTTAGCTGGTAGGGGAAAAGCGCCCCTTGTAGTAACAACGGCTCCCTGGAGAGGCTACGCAATCAGCCCCAGGATGTTATAGCCGGCATCGACATAGGTGATTTCGCCCGTCATACCCGAAGCCAAGTCGGAACACAGGAAAGCCCCCACATTGCCCACCTCTTCGATGGTCACGTTGCGTCGCAAGGGTGAGGCTTCCTCTGCCTTGCTGAGCATGCCGCGGAAACCGCTGATCCCGGCGGCGGCGAGCGTCTTGATGGGGCCGGCGGAAATGGCATTTACCCGTATTCCATCCGGACCCAGGTCCTGCGCCAGGAAACGCACGCTGGCCTCCAGGCTGGCCTTGGCGGGCCCCATCACGTTGTAGTTGGGAATGGCGCGCACGGCGCCGGCGTAGGTCATGGTGAGCAAGGCACCTTGGCGGCCCTTCATCAGGGGGTAGGCAGCCTTGGCCAGAGCCACGAAGCTGTAGGCGCTGATGTCATGGGCCATGCGGAAGCCTTCTCGTGTGACGCTGTCCACGAAGCGCCCTTCCAGTTGCTCCCGTGGCGCAAAGGCGACGGAGTGAACGAGAATATCCAGTCCATCCCAGTCTTTGCCCAGTTCGGTCATGAGCGTATCGATTTGCGCGTCATCACCGACATCACAGGGAAAATAGAGTGAGGATCCACATTCCGTCGCCATTTCCTCCACACGGGACTTGAGCTTCTCGCCCTGATAGGTGAAGGCCAGCTCGGCTCCTTCCCGGCGCATGGCCTGCGCGATGCCCCAGGCGATCGAGCGATTGCTGGCCACGCCCACGATCAAGGCTCGCTTTCCATTCAGAAAACCCATCGTTCTGCATCCTTGAGAAAAAGGTGTGATTGAACAAGGTGAAGAATGATACCACCCTGAAATCAACTCTGGGTGCGTTGCTCCGGAGCCGATTTGCGGATGGTCAGGCGTTGGCCGGGACGTAGGGCCTGGTGGGCCTTGATCGCATTCCAGAGCGTCAGATCAGCCACACTGACCTCAAACTTCTGGGCGATGGAGGAGAGCGAGTCGCCAGCCCGGACCGAGTAAACGATGGCGCGAGAAGCAGATGACACGGCGTGGCTGGATGATGCCTTGAGCGGATCCTGTACCACCAGGGTTTGCCCGATTTTCAAGGTTGCCTTTTTTGATAGTTTGTTCCACTTGGCCAGGTCGGCAGTATCAATCCGATGGGCTCGGGCAATGGTGTAAAGCGAGTCACCCGATCGAACGACATGGGTTTGGGCAGGCAAGGCTGCATCGCGAATGGGCGTTTCCGCCAGAACCCGTTCGGCTTCCTGAATCAATTGCGTCTTGTCGTTTTTCTGGAAATCTGGCGCGCTGGTCTCGAAGGACTGTTGTGCCAACTGCACCGTCTCGCCCCCCTCGAGTTTTTGACGCAGTTGACGGGCATGAGCGGATGGCAACAAGAGCGCGCCAGGTGGTGGAGTGTTTTTCGGGGCTTGAATGGCTGGATTGTAGCGCAACACCTGCGCGAGGCTCAGATCAGCCAGATCCGCGACTTCGGCCAGATCCAGCCGTCCGCGCACGTCCACGCTGTCCAGTACGGACCGGTTGGGAATTGCAGGCAGTTCAACGCCATGGCGCCGTGGATTTTCAATTACCGAGCGCATGGCCATGAGGCGGGGGATATAGCGCCGGGTTTGAGGCGGGATGGGAAGGCTGGCAAAATCAGTTGGTTTGCCCAGTCTACGATTTTGCTCCATCCAGCGCTGCAGTGTGCCTTCGCCGGTGTTATAAGCGGTCAAAGCCAGCAGCCAATCGCCGCCGAACATATCGCCCAGATGCTCCAGGTAATCCAAGGCGGCTTTGGTCGACGCCAGCACATCGTGCCGCCCGTCATAATTCTGGGTGAGTTTCAAGCCGAAATTGCGGGCGGTTTGTGGCAGAAACTGCCACAGCCCGGCTGCCTTGCCCGGAGACACCGCGGCGGGGTTGTAGCCACTTTCCACCAGCGGCAGCAGGGCGATTTCCGCTGGCATGCCGCGCCGTTCCACTTCATCCAGCACCAGATAAAGGTATTCAGAGGATTGTGCCAGGCTGCGCTCAATGGAGCGGGTGCTCAGGGAATCCAGCTCCCGGCGGACGGATTGGGGTTCATCAAGGGACAGCGAAAAACCACCGCGCAGGCGATCCCAGATCATTCCACTTTGTCCATTCAGACTCAGATCGGAAGCCTGCAGATCCGGATTCTCGGCTTGTGAGCTATCCAGATATGGCATCAACAGAACCTGATCAGCAGCGCTATCTATCGCCGTGTTGGCATAAGGGCTGGGAGAGCGGACAGTTTTCGAGGCTGTGGGAGGCAGCGTGGTACTGGCCTTTTGCGCCTTGGCGGCAGTGGATAGCGAGGGAGCAGTCGTTGGATGATGCGGGTTACAGCCGGCCAGTGCCAGCAGCCCGCTGCTCAGAAGCAGGCATTTCCAGCCCCCGGTGCCTGCCTTGGCCGATGGATCGGAACCAGCCATTATCGCATTGAAATTATGAGAACTTGTGAATGTATTCATGCCCGAAAATGATCCTTCCAATGGCGCAAAGCCGCGAACACGGCAGTGCCGTCTTCCAATGAGCGCTGGGCATGGCGTTCGGCGGCGGCTCGAACGCTAGCGTCAGTCACGCGTAGAAAAGGATTGGTGCGTTGCTCGACTTCCATGCGGCTGGGCAGGGTGGGTTCCCCTTGGAAAATCCGGGCTCGGTCCGCAGCGAGACGATCAGCAAGATGACGGTTTTGGGGTTCGACCTGCTGGGCGAAGGCCAGGTTGGCGAGGGTGTATTCGTGACCACAGTAAACTTGAGTTTCGCCCGGCAGTGCCGCCAGTCGTTGCAGCGAGTGATGCATTTGCTCTGCCGTCCCCTCGAACAGGCGCCCACATCCCGCACCAAACAGGGTGTCGCCGCACAACAAGGCGCCGATAGCTGGAATATG